>SBGI01000066.1 GCA_006227015.1 Gammaproteobacteria bacterium | reverse complement strand
ATGGCGCCGGTGTCGGATGGCCTGGAATTGAACCTGTCATGTCCCCACGCCAAGGGCTACGGCATGGCGATGGGCCAGGACCCGGAGCTGGTGCGGGAAATTACTGCTGCCGTAAAAGCTGCCGTAGATATTCCGGTTATCCCGAAACTGACCCCCAATACTGACAATATCGCCGAGATCGCCAAAGCTGCGGTGGCTGGTGGTGCAGACGGTCTCTGTGCCATCAATACGGTAGGCCCCGGCTACACCTCTGCCCACGGTCACCCGGTGCTAAGCAACGGCGTTGGCGGTATATCCGGCAAGGGTGTGCTGCCCATCGGTCTGAAATGCGTGCGTGAAGTGGCCGAGGCGGTGGATTGCCCGATCATTGGCTGTGGCGGCGTCAGTAGCGCCGATGATGTGCGTGCCTACCAGGACGCCGGCGCCACCGTGGTTGGTGTGGGTTCATCTTTGATCGGCTTGACCACTGATGAGATGGCTCAGTATTTCAAAACATTGGAAGCCGATTTGGCCCAAGGCAGCAACGTTGCTGAAAGCCAGATCCGCTACGACGTGGACATGCAGTTCCGTCCGGTGACACTGGTATCCAACGAGCGGGTCTGTGACGACATCTGTATTCTCACGTTTGATCGCAAGGTTGAGCTGAAGCCAGGTGAATTCGTGTTTCTGTGGGTTCCGGGTCTGGGTGAAAAACCGTTCTCAGCACTTACCGACGACCCTTTCTCCCTGGCGGTGATCGACGTGGGGATTTTTACCCACGACCTGATGAGCTTGCAGCCAGGCACCGAAGCCTATGTGCGCGGTCCCCACGGCATTGCGGTGGCTCCCCCTGAAGGCGCGAAGATTATTACCGTCAGTGGTGGTACCGGACTGGCAGCGGTATACCAGTTAGCCCGGGATTTCCCCGATACGGAAATTTTCACCGGTGCACGCACTGCGGAGCGCCTCTACTTTATCGACGAGTGCAAGAAAATTGCCCCGGTGCATATTGCTACCGATGATGGCAGCGAGGGTTACCACGGCTTTGTCACCGAACTGCTGCGGGATTACCTGCAGGGGTTGTCTGAAGATGAGCGCGCCAACCTGATGTTCTACAACTGCGGTCCGGCGCCCATGGTGCACGCGGCTATTGCCGTGGAGCGGGAGTTTTGCGGCGATGCCCGTATTCACAGTGCCATCGATTACCTGACCAAGTGTGGCGTTGGTCTCTGCGGCGCCTGTGCTGCCCCGGACGGGCGAAGGCTCTGTGTGGATGGGCCCTTTATGGATGCCTCGGCGACGACAAAATGTGTCTAGAATAAAAAAACGGCCTCCAGGCCGTTTTTTTATGGCCGGAGCAGGCTCAAATTGGTTTGCGTCAAGTGGCCATCTCTTTTCAACGTCTATGATAAAAGCGATTATCGGGTAATTGAGACAGGGAGAATCACTGGATGAGAAAGTGGCTTGTCACTCTGCTGGTGCTGGTTGTGCTGGCCGGGCTGTTTTATTACTGGTCGCGACCGCAACCGGTTAGCGTGACGATGGCAACGGTAGAGCGCGGAGTGGTGGAGCGCACTGTTGCCAACACCCGGGCGGGTACGGTCAAGGCATGCCAGCGCTCACGGCTGGCCCTCTCCATCGGCGGTCGCATTGATCAATTGTTGGTGAAAGAGGGTGAGCAGGTGAAGGCCGGGCAGTTGTTGATGGTGCTCTGGAATGAGGATCGCACCGCACAGCTGGAAGTGGCCAAAGCTTCCGAACTGTCTGCCCAGAAAGAAAGGCAGAGTACCTGTATTGCCGCCCAGTCGGATCAGCGTGAGGCTCGGCGGCTCACTAATCTGGCCAGTAAAAACCTGGTGTCCGAGGAATCGGCAGATCTGGCCGAGTCAAAAGCACAGGCCAGCTCTGCCAGCTGTGAAGCCGCCAAGGCCAGGGTTGTACAGGCAGGTGCGGCAGTGTCCGCAGCCAGCGCGTTGCTGGAGCAGACTTACCTGAAGGCTCCTTTTGATGGCGCGGTGGCCGAGGTGACAGGGGAAGTGGGGGAATATGCCACCCCGTCTCCGCCCGGTGTGATGACCCCCCCTGCTATTGATCTGCTGACAGACGGTTGCCATTACATCAGCGCACCGATTGACGAAGTGGATGCTTCCGATATCGCCGTGGGTTTGCCGGTAAGGGTGACGCTGGATGCCTTCCGCGACAAAGTGTTTCCTGCAACGGTGCGCCGTATCTCCCCGTATATTCTCGATGAGGAAAAACAGGCGCGCACCGTTGAGGTGGAAGCCGAGCTGTCAGCTTTGCCCGAGGGGGTAAAACTGCTGGCCGGTTACAGCGCCGATATGGAGATTATTCTCGACAGTGGCGATAACGCCCTGCGCATTCCCTCCGAGTTGGTGGTGGACGAGAAGTTTGTGCTGGTGCTGGACGACGATGGCGTTCTCCAGCGTCAGGCAATCCGTAAAGGGTTGACCAACTGGCGCTATACCGAGGTCCTTGAGGGGCTGAAGGAAGGTGACCAGATCGTTAGCAATATTGGCAGCTCCGGCGTCGAAGCCGGAGCAGCGGCAAAGGTTGGGCCGTCAGCCAATGATTAGACTGGATGGTGTTAACAAAACCTACCAGTTGGGGGAATCGCCATTACGTGCCCTGCAGGATGTGAATATCACCATTAATGCCGGTGAATATCTATCGGTGATGGGACCTTCCGGTTCAGGTAAATCCACCCTGCTGAATATGATCGGCCTGCTGGACCGTCCGGACAGTGGTCATTACTCCCTGGATGGCACGGCCACCGAGACACTGGGTGAAGAAGCACGTGCAGGTCTGCGCGCAGATTATATCGGTTTTATCTTCCAGGCCTTCCACCTGATCAGTCGACTGACCACGCTGGAAAACGTTGAGTTGCCGATGATGCTGGCGGGTATCAGCCCCAAGCAGCGGCGCCAGAGCGCCCTTGAAGTGCTTGAGCAGGTGGGACTGGCAGAGCGCGCCAGCCATCGGCCCAACCAGCTCTCCGGCGGGCAGTTGCAACGGGTCGCCATTGCCCGTGCCATTGTTATGAAACCGCGTATTTTGCTGGCAGATGAACCCACGGGAAACCTTGACCAGGCCTCGGGCCACGAGGTGGTGGAAGTGCTGGAAAATCTCAATCGCGAAGGCATCACGCTACTGGTGGTGACTCACGATATGGCCCTTGGCAAACGTGCGCGACGCCGTATTCGTATGGTGGATGGGCAGATAGAAAAAGATACCGGTGACACCAATGCTGCTACTGGATCAACTGCGCTTTAACAGCCAGTTATTTCTGCGCCACCGTGTGCGCACCGGGCTGCTGTTGTTGGCAGTGGGCCTGGGAGTGGCCTCGGTGATCCTGCTCACCAGTCTGGGTGAGGGTGCCCGTCGTTACGTAGACCGGGAATTTTCTGCCCTCGGTAACCAGTTGTTGATCATTCTTCCCGGGCGCAAGGAAACTACCGGAGGAGCCCCCCCCATTTACGGCACGGCCCCCCGTGACCTGACTCTGGAAGATGCCCAGGCACTTGAACGTATTCCGGCTATTCGGGCGGTTGCCCCGGTGATTGCCGGTACTGCCTCGGTGGCACTGTCCAGTCGTTCACGGGAAGTGATTGTGCTGGGGACTACTGCTGAAATCTTCCAGGTACGAAAGATGGATGTGGCCCAGGGGGACATACTGCCGGCGCGTGCCCGTAGCGAGGCCATGGCCGTTTGTGTGCTGGGCTCCAAGTTGAAAAATGAATTGTTTGGCAACCGGCGCGCCATTGGCGAGTGGGTGCGCGTGGGCGACCGCCGTATGCGTGTTATCGGCGTGCTGGAGGAACGCGGAGAATCCCTGGGGCTGGATTTGCG
>SBGI01000315.1 GCA_006227015.1 Gammaproteobacteria bacterium | reverse complement strand
CGAACCACCGAAGCTTTCGCGTCAGATTTACAGTCTGATCCCTTTGGCCGCTCGGGAACCCCTGCGAAAAAGGCTGGACATTGTCCACACCACTTACCGAAGTGTCAAACAAAAACATCCGGTAATAATAAAATTGGAGCTGGCGAGAGGAGTCGAACCCCCGACCGGCTGATTACAAGTCAGCTGCTCTACCAACTGAGCTACGCCAGCTCTGTATTAAAAACCCGCTGTTAAATCGGGAGCGCGATTCTATTGAATGTTGGCCTCATAATCAACCGTTGCACTCACTCAATGCCGTCTTTTTGAAAGATTAATCAGAAACCATTTTTTGACCCGATCACAGTTTTTCTTATCTGTGCTGTCGGCTCAATCGCCCGCCTGGCACGGCACCGCATACTCCGGACCAGGTACTGAATCCTCCAGTCCCAGAGTGGACCCGATGACAGTGATGTTTTTTGCGTATTTTTTCTCATCACTCAATTGCAACCAGCTTCGCTGTTCAACCTGTGTGCGCGGTATCAAAAGGCTTTCGACGCCCTTTTTTTTCAAATTTTCCTGGTAACTATCAGCGTTTTCTTTTTCACTGAATACGCCCAGAGTAATCCCATTGCGGTATTCACCATCGGTTATCAGAAAGCTATCAATTTCACGCTGACGCAAGTTGATCAACACAGATTCCGCCTCATCCTTGGTATCACTCGGCGAAATGATAAGCCAGTAACCTTCATTAACTATCTCTTCTTTACTTATTACCCGTATTTCATTCATCTGATCGCCCAGTGCTAACCGCACCTTCGCCAGTCCTTCCGTGTTGAAAGGACCGACAAGGCGACACAGGGGTTGCTGAACAACCGGGGCGCCTCTCATTTCTTCTGGCACCGACTCTTCCTGAGGAGTGACTTCAACAATGCCTTTGCTTTCAATCACTCCATCATCCGGCACCAAACTCTCTGCAGGCGCTTCATTCCATAGCTTTAACTCGGGCACATCCTGACCATATGCAATTGTATTTCCCGCAGTCAAAGCGGAGGACGCATCGCGTCGATGGTCTGCCGCGCTACTAAACCAGTAGGCGGCCACCGCGTTCAGCATCACTAATGTCCAGAAAAACCAGCGCATCTTTTTCATGGAAATATTACAGCCAGGCCGTCCATCACCAGATCCCTGTGGTAAGCAGCCTCCGGGCTTTTCAGGGGCAACAACAACTCTCCATCTCCACCCGTGACAATTATTTTCGCGTTTACTTCCCGGACAGAAAGCTCTTCATGAACGACGTCAACAAAGGCCCTCAACATGAACAACATGCCATGATCAATCGCTTCTTGTGTCGACAACCCAGGGGTAATATCCCGCCTGATTTCATCGCTGACATGAATTTTGGCCGTTCCACCCAACAAGCTGTTTCGCATCATCACCATGCCAGGCACTATGTACCCGCCCCGGTGCTGACCCCTGCTGTCCAACACATCTATTGTCACGGCACTGCCTGCATCTACCACCACACAGGCACATTGATATTGCTGCCAGGCAGCGATCAACGCCAACCAGCGATCAACACCCATTGATTCCGGGCGTTCGTAACCACAGGTCACGCCACCAGCACTTTTTGTCGTGTGAGCCACCTGCAGACCACAACCCCAGCGCCTGGCTGCGGCCTCGACGTCATGGGTGAGGTTGTCATTTGCAACGCTAGACAGTCTGATCCGCTCAGGTGAACCCAACGTGCTGATTGCCGAGACGGCCTCCCCAAAAGTGCCGTGGGCACCCTGCCCCCTGACCTGATTGTCCTGAGTGGCGCGCCACTTCACGCGAGTATTGCCCATGTCGACATCAACGATCACGGCGACCTCGCATGCTGATTTCTCCACCGCTGAAAGACTGCAGCACGCCATCGATTTCGACCAACAATGCACCGCGCTCATCGACCCCGCGAGCAATGCCCTCCAGCGACTTGTTGAGCAAGGTCAGGGTGACCGCCTGGCTGTGAAATGCATCATGTTGTTGCCATTCATCACGGTACATGGCAAAGCCCTGACTTTGATAACCAGACATCAGCTCAAACAGTTCTTTTACCAAAGCTGCTGACAGCTGATTTCTCGACACTTCATGTGTAGAAATGTGGCTGATATCCGCCCAAGGCTGGTCAATGTTGCCACCCGCGCCTGCCGTCATATTTAAGTTAAGCCCCACACCTACAACTACTTGGCAAAAGCCCGCCGGATCACCCAAAACTTCAAGCAGAATTCCGCCCAGTTTTTTCTCATCCCATAACAGGTCATTTGGCCATTTGAAAACCAGCCCATTGACACCACAGTTAATAAGGGCACGTCTGACAGCAACACCCACAGCCAGGCTCAACCCTTCAAGAACCTGAACACCGCCATCAAAACCCCATACAGTGGACAGGTATATATTCCGTCCCAAAGGGCTAACCCACTCTCGTCCGCGCCTTCCACGGCCTTGAGTTTGCTGTTCAGCCAGCACCACCAATCCGGTCTCATCGGATTTTTCCGCGGCACTCCTGGCTATTGCATTGGTAGACGTTACGCTAGCGTGCAGGCTTAAGCGGGGCTTCACCTGGAAAGGTACACTACTTAACGCCCTTTCCAACTCGGAATCAGACAACAGGTCCAGACCACCTGGAATTCGATAGCCACAGCCTTTCTGGGACTCGATCTGCAATCCTGCATCAATAAGTTTCTGAACCTGCTTCCAGACCGCAGCCCTAGATATGCCGAGGCTCTCACCCAAATGCTCACCTGAGTGATATTCGCCATCAGCCAGTATGTTCAACAGATTATCCATCAGGCTAGCAACAGCCTTACATTGATCCACACAAAACGCGCTCCTATCAGGAACAGAAGCAGGGCAAACCCTTTACTCAACATGTCGCCTGGCAACTTATGAGCAATCCTGGCACCAAGACGGGCAAAAATGGTGCTGGAGGCAACAATACCAATAAATGCTGGCAAATAGATGTAACCCATTGCGTGTTGAGGCAACCCCACAACGCCATAGCCTTTATACAGATAGGTTATCGCTCCACTCACGGCAATGGGTAGCCCACAGGCAGCCGACGTTCCCACAGCATGTTTGACAGGGACTTTCACCCAGGTGAGAAAAGGCACGGTCAGGGAGCCACCACCTATGCCAAACAAGCTGGAGATAAAACCAATAACGCTGCCAACGGCCGTTTTACCCGCTGGACCCGGCATGTTGGCTCCTCCTTCAGGGCTGACCGGAAAGGCCATTTTCGCCGCCACCAGACACAAGAAAATTCCAAATGCCAGCTGTAATGAGGCGCCCGTAATACTGATAGCAAAGAGAGCCCCTAACGCCGCCCCAAGGCATATACCCGGGGTCAACCACAAGGCCACATGCCAGAGCACAGCACCATGACGATGATGCGCAGAAACGGAGCTGATAGAGGTGATCACGATAGTGGCCAATGAGGTGCCAATCGCAAGGTGGGTAAGGATATCTGTGGAAAGGCCTTGCATCGTATATGTGAAGATTAGAATAGGAACAATAACGACGCCGCCACCGAGACCGAACAGCCCGCTGATTAAACCGGCGGCGGCCCCCAGGCACAGATACAACAGGAAAATTTCCACGACACCCCCCACACAACAGCATCGCATTATGCCTGATTTGGACTATTCGTGGATAACCAACATCCCGCCAAAGGTTCACCAAATAAATTAAGCCCAAAAAAATTCAAGGTAAAAAAAAACCCCACTGGATAGTGGGGTTTTTTAATAAGAACCTGACGATGACCTACTCTCACATGGGGAGACCCCACACTACCATCGGCGCTAAGCGGTTTCACTTCTGAGTTCGGGATGGGGTCAG
>SBGI01000196.1 GCA_006227015.1 Gammaproteobacteria bacterium | reverse complement strand
TCCGTAGGCTCGCGCCCCCCAGGGGTTACCTGGCACCCTGCCCTATGGAGCCCGGACTTTCCTCCCCTGAAAACCCAATGCCACCTTCGGAGACACAGAGAAATTCAGCGGCGGCTGCCCGGCCAACTCCCGCGGCAAGGTTACCACGATGATTTATTTTTGCAGCGATAACTGACGAAAATTTGTCTGAATCACGCGGAACAACTGGTTATTTTTTGACCTGATCGATAGTTCATCAGGAAGATGTTCGTTAGTCTAGGCGATTCCATTCAACAAGGGGCCGTTCAGATGCAGCGAATTGTAGTCGTCAACCCGAAAGGTGGCTGTGGCAAAACCATGCTGGCTACCAACCTGGCCTGTTATTTCAGTCATCAGGACATGGTCACGACACTAATGGATCTGGACCCCCAGGGGTCAAGCGTTTTTTGGGCCCTCAACCGGCCGGACAATGCCCCCCACATACAATTGGTGGATGCGCACAACTGCCCCGTTAACGTCACCCGAAGCTGGGCAATTCAGCCACCCAGAAACACCGATGTGCTGATTCTGGATACGCCTGCACGGCCTGACCTGACAAATCTCAGCCCACTTCTCAGAGAAGCAACGGCCATTCTGCTTCCAGTAGTACTGGAGGAGTTTGACCTTCATGCCATCGCCCATACAGTTCAGGCATTACGTCGAATACTGCCGTCCCAACAGAAGATGGCGCTGGTTATCAACCGCTTTAGCGCGTCGCCCACCGCCACTCGGCGGGCCCACGACTTGGAGAAAAACCTGCAACTGCCGATCATCGCTCACCTAAGACAGTCGAGGACCTTCCTCCAGGCAGCTTCCGATGGCAAGGGTGTTTACGAAATGCCTGGCAGTCATTACCGCCCTGACAAACAGGCGATCACACAGATCGGTCAGTGGTGCAGTCTTGCAGCGACGAGCTCTGACGAAACAATATTGAAACGAATTAACCCGGATGTGATTGCGATGGCAAGCAACGTTTAAAACTAGGCCTTGAGAGACAGGGCCAGCTGGTAAAGAGCATTTTTTTGCCCGCCGGTAATCTTTGCAGCCAGTGCTGCAGCCTGTTTTAACGGCAGCTCTTCCATTAACACCCCCAGCACCCGGCGTTGTTCGCTCTCGCTGACAGCGACTTCCGGGGCGCCGCTCACCAGAATCACGATCTCACCGCGCTGCTGGTTGGCATCTTCAGCAACCATTTGACTGAGCGCCTCCAGGCTGCCAGCCAGAAAGGTCTCAAATGCCTTGGTCAGCTCCCTAGCCAAAACTGCTTCACGGTCGCCACCCAAAACATCCGACATGTCTCCCAGTGTTTCCAGCACACGGTGGGGTGATTCATAAAACACGAGGGTGCGGGGATCCTCGGCTAGCGTCGACAATTTTTTCTGGCGGGCACCAGACTTCGCCGGAAGGAATCCCTCAAAGGAAAAGCGGTCACTGGGCAGGCCCGAGGCGCAGAGGGCCGTGATAAGCGCGCAGGGGCCGGGAATAGGTGTTACTTTTACGCCTGATTGGCGGGCCTTCCGGACCAGGCGATAACCGGGGTCGGAGATCAACGGGGTGCCGGCATCCGAGATAAGCGCCACGGATTGCCCCTGCTCCAAAGCCTGCACGATACGTTCAGACTGATGCTCCTCACCATGGTCGTGGTAGGCTACCATGGGCGTTTCAATGCCCAGATGCTTCAACAATCGGCCACTGTGGCGAGTATCTTCCGCGGCAATGAGATCTACAGCATGGAGAACCTCCACAGCTCGGGGTACCATATCCCCGAGGTTGCCGATCGGCGTTGCCACCACATACAATTCACCAGCCATAAAGAACGTTTTCCTATGCCCAATTCCCGTTTTACTGCAGTTATGCTTGTCTGGCTCTTAACCCTGCTAGCGGGATGCAGCCAGCCTGGCATAGTGGCACCCGAGCCGGAACACAAGGCAACACCTCTGGAGCTGGCCGAGCAGGAACTATCCCAAGCCGCCGGGAGCATAACACCCCAGCGACAGCTCCACCAATTAACGGCTGCAGAGCTTTTTCACCGTGCCGGCGACCGACAAAGAGCACTGCAAATCTTGCAGATTGTTGACGACAGCAGCTTGCCAGATAACCGCTATGGCGATTTTATTCTGCTGTTTGCCGAGCTGAAACTGGAAAGTGAGGCATTCTTTGCAACTCGCGATTTACTGACCGACAGTCGCATGACTGCCATTGCCTACCGGCTCCCCGTCGCACTGCAAAGCCGCTGGCAAAGGATGCGGGGGGAACTCTTCTCACTGCTGGGCGAAGACGAAAACAGTATTCGTGCCTATACCAATCTGGCCAGTCTGACGGAAGATACAAAAACCCGGCAGGAGGTCCACGAAAAACTCTGGCAGGTATTGATTCACCTTTCCGGCCCACACTTGTCCTCCCTGCTGGAGAACGAAACTGACCCCACACTTCTCGGCTGGTATAACCTGGCTAATCTGCTGCGCAGTAGCCAGGGTGATGTCAACCAGCAGCTCAGTCTTATCAGTGAGTGGAGGGCTCGGTGGCCGACCCACCCCGCAGTTCTCGACCCACCAGCCAGTTTGCTGGCCCTGCAACAAATTGCTGATTCACTGCCCAGAAACATTGCGGTACTGCTGCCTTTCGAAGGCTCTCTGGCCCAAGCGGGCAAAGCAGTTCGCAGTGGGCTTCTGGCCGCCTGGTATGAAGCCTATGGTTATGCCGGCAAGGCTCCAGTGATGCATTTTTACGACACATCGGGGACAGATAATATTGTCACACTCTACCAGAAGGCCGTCACAGAGGGCGCAGAGCTGGTCATCGGACCCGTCCAACGTGAAACGGTGGAACAGTTGATACAACTGCCGGAGCTACCCATTCCCGTCATTGCACTCAACTATCTGGACAGCCTGTCCACATCGATACCTGCCAACTTTTACCAGTTTGGGTTATCTGTCAGCGACGAGGCCCGGCAGATCGCGGACAGAGCCTGGTTAGAGGGTCAGCGAACCGCGTTGACCATAACGCCCAACTCCGGCTGGGGAGACAGGGCACTTGTCGCGTTCCGTGAACGCTGGATTGAGCATGGCGGGACGCTGGTGGAAGCTCCGGCCTACGGCACTGCTCAGAGTGATTTTGCCCCTCTGCTCAGACCCACTTTGCATATTACCCAGAGCGAGGAGCGCAAAAAGCGCCTGCAACGGCTGCTGGGCAAGTCCTTAAACTTCACACCCCGACGCCGACAGGATCTGGACATGGTATTCATGATTGCCTACCCGGATCAGGCTCGTCAGATAAAACCCACGCTGGACTTCCTGTTCGCCAGTGATCTGCAAATTTACAGCACCTCACAACTTTACACAGGGGTATCGGACCCGGGGCGCAATAGGGATCTGGAGTCTATTCGTTTCAGTGCCATGCCGTGGACACTGCCCGGCGCACAGCGCGAAAGGCTACAGCCGTCCCATGACCTGCAACCCATCTACCGCCATCTGTTTGCACTGGGAATTGACGCCTATCACCTGCATCAGGGATTGCCCCAAATGCTGTTGCTTCCGGATTTAAGCCTGTCGGGCAGTACCGGCACGCTGCAACTGGACAAACGCAAAGGCGCCATTATGAGAGAACAACCCTGGGCAGAGTTTAAAGGTGGCCGAGTCAAGCCGGCGCAGCAACTAAAACTTAACTAGTCAGCCAGATTCCCGCATTCTGCTAACAGGCGCTCCCTGAGCGCCTCTTGCGAATCTGCAAAAACCACACTGGTACTCTGTCGGCCATCGTCCAGACTCACAAGCGTAACCTGCCCCTTTTTGAAGGGTAGGCCAGTGGTAGTGTCCCCTGCGTAATCCAGCCATACCGGATAGGGTAAATCCCGCAACCGGGGCA
>SBGI01000227.1 GCA_006227015.1 Gammaproteobacteria bacterium | reverse complement strand
GCTATGATACCATGCACGCCCTTCGATAACTGCTCCTATTTTGTAGAGGATTCCGAGATGACGGTTGCCCCCCCAGTCATTGAAAAATTGCGTGAAATTGTTGGTGAACAGCGCGTGCTGACGGACGAGAGCTCCTTTCAGCAATACGGTGTGGATCGGACCACTATCTGGCAGCCGGCCCCCGGGGTAGTGGTGTTGCCGGAGACCACGGAACAGGTGCAGGCCGTCGTGCAATTGGCCAATGCGGAAAAACTGGCGGTTGTGCCTTCTGGTGGCCGTACCGGGCTTAGTGGTGGTGCCGTGGCACTGAATGGTGAAATTGTCATTGCGCTGGACCGCATGAACAAGGTGATTGATTTCAACGCCGTGGATCGCAGCGTGACCGTACAGGCAGGTATGATCACACAACAATTACAGGAATATGCCGCACAGCAGGGGCTGTTTTACCCGGTGGACTTCGCTTCCACGGGTTCCAGCCAGATTGGCGGCAACATTGCCACCAATGCCGGGGGGATCAAGGTGATCCGCTACGGCATGACCCGCGACTGGGTACTGGGCCTGAAGGTGGTGGACGGTAGCGGCAATATCCTCGAACTCAACCACGGCCTGGTGAAAAACAATACCGGGCTGGACTTCCGTCATCTGTTTATTGGCTCCGAGGGTACCTTGGGTATTATCACCGAGGCGACCCTGGGGCTGGCCAAGCCGCCAAAAGAGCTGAGCGTGCTGGTACTGGGGGTGTCAGACATCCCCAGCATTATCGATGTGCTGAAAGTCTTTAATGACGGCATGGACTTAACCGCTTTCGAATTCTTTACCCACAACGGTATGGAGCGGGTGGTTGCCCACAGCGAAGTGCCGACACCGTTTGAATCCGAGGCGCCTTGTTATGCGCTGCTGGAGTTTGAACAATCGTCCGAGGCGGAACTGGACCGGGCCATGGAATTATTCGAGACCTGCGTCATGGAAGGCTGGGTACTGGATGGCGTCATCAGCCAGAGCCTGTCCCAGGCGGAAAACCTCTGGAAGCTGCGGGAGGATATGTCGGAAACTCTCTCCCAGTGGAAGCCCTATAAAAATGATATCAGCGTCAATGTGTCGCGTATGCCGGAATTCATTGCCCGGGCAGAGGCGCTGGTATCAGAGCAGTACCCGGATTTTGAAGTGGTCTGGTATGGCCATATCGGTGACGGCAATCTGCATCTGAACATCCTCAAGCCTGACGATTTGTCCATTGAGGACTTTACCGCCCGCTGTAGTGGCGTCAGCAAGCAGATTGGAGCACTGGTTGAAGAATTTCACGGCAGTGTCTCAGCCGAGCACGGCGTTGGCTTGCTGAAAAAAGAATTGTTAAGTTACAGTCGATCTGCCGCCGAAGTGGCTTTAATGCAGCAGGTGAAGAAAGCCTTTGACCCCAACGGCATTATGAATCCAGGCAAAGTGGTGGATGCCGTTTAACCCAGCATTCAAGGAGAAACCGCGTGACCGAGCAGATGCCAGAAGAACCCTTGCCTCTCAGCGGTGAAGTGATCAGCCCGGCAGAAGAGGAAAAACTCAAAAACCTCGCCTTGCTGGTGTATCTGCTACAGGGGTTGAGCCTGGTAGTTGGTTTGACCGCTGTGGCCGGCGTGATCATCAACTACCTGAAACGTGAAGAAGTGCGGGGGACCTATCTTGAGTCCCACTTCAACTGGCAGATCAAAACCTTCTGGTGGTTGCTGGCTGGTGTCGTTATCGGTTGGTTACTGGCCTTTGTGTTGATAGGGTTTCTGGTGCTGTTTGCTGTGTGGGTCTGGTATATCTACCGGATTGTGAAGGGCTGGCTGGCCCTCAATGACGGCAGGGGAATCGACAATGTATTACCTTGATCACTCACTGCACTTTGCCAATGGCCAGTCTGCAGAAATTCCTGCCGGCAAGGTGGTCTGTGTGGGCCTTAATTATCGTGACCATATCAGTGAGATGGGCAGTCAGGCAGCCAGTGAACCTGTGCTGTTTATGAAGCCTTCCACGGCACTGGCTTCCCTGGAGAAGCCGGTGGCCATACCTGTAGCCTATGGCGCCTGTCACCACGAAGCTGAAATGGCCGTACTCGTGGGCGAACAGTTGACCGAGTGTACGGAGCAGCAGGCCGAGGACGCCATTGTCGGTGTCGGTGTGGCTCTGGACCTGACCCTGCGGGAATTGCAGTCACAACTCAAGCAGAAAGGGCATCCATGGGACAAGGCCAAGGGCTTTGATGGTGCCTGCGCTGCTTCGGCATTTGTAGAGCGCGCCAGGGTGCCGGACCTGCAAAACGTCCAGATTCGGCTCACTCTGAACGGTGAAGTGCGCCAGGAATCCAATACCCGCCTGATGATTACCCCGGTGCCGCAACTGCTGGCATACATCTCCCGCTTTTTTACCCTGATGCCCGGCGATATTGTACTGACCGGGACCCCGGCGGGTGTCGGCCCCCTGGTGCCCGGCGACCAGCTAACGGTCGAGTTGGTGGATCTCATTTCTGTATCAACCTCGGTGGTGGCCCGTTAACGGTTCTCGTTGACGGCAGCGCATAGGCGCTGGCAGCCGACACATCTGCTATGCTCAGTGGTCGGACCATCCTTCAAGAGGTATCTCCATGACTATTTCCGTAGGCGACACACTGCCCAATATCACCCTCAAAACCATGGGCGAGAAAGGCCCGGTGGACATCGCCACCGACGATATTTTCAAAGGTAAAAAAGTGGTGTTGTTTGCTGTTCCCGGTGCGTTTACACCCGGTTGCAGCGTGACGCACTTGCCTGGTTACGTAGTGCTGGCAGACCAGATCAAAGCCAAAGGCGTGGATACCATAGTTTGTATGTCCGTGAACGATGCCTTTGTGATGGATGCCTGGGGTAAAGCGCAGAATGCCGACGAACTCCTGATGTTGGCCGACGGTAATGGCCAGTTTGCCACCGCCCTTGGCCTGGAGGTGGATGCCAGCGGCTATGGCATGGGCTTGCGCAGCAAGCGCTTCGCGCTGATTGCCGAGAACGGTATCGTCACCCATCTGGCGGTAGAGCCGGCGGGTGGTATTGATGTCAGCGCCGCGGAGAAGATACTTGCCCTGCTCTGATAAACCCGATGTGCGTCCCGGTCGTTATCGCCACTACAAGGGTAATGACTATGAAGTTATCGATGTTGCCCGGCACAGCGAAACGGACGAGTGGCTGGTGGTCTACCGGCCGCTCTACGGTGAAGGGGGATTGTGGGTGCGTCCCCTGGCGATATTCGGGGATACGATTGAAAGAAATGGAGAAAATGTGCGGCGTTTTCAGTACATAGCCGCCATGGAATAATTCGGCGGTCAGTGGCGGGGCAGTAACGGGCGACCATCAAAGTAATCGCTGCGTCGAATCAGTTCGTCGGTAATGGAGTCGATAAACGCCGCGTCCATCATACAGCCGGGAATTTCAGCGATTCGCAAGAGATCCCATAGCTTGCTGCTGGACAGCATATCGATAGATGTGTCGATCCAGTGGTAAATGTGCTCGCCATCAGCATTCACTTCTACGAAAAAATTCCTGGCCTGGCGCTGCATCAGGTGGGCGATAGGGTGTTGGGTACTCTTTTCATTTTGTGCCTTGTTCATGGCATCTTCCTCATTCTTATCTTTAGGTTCATCGCAAAGACTAAGAGTGCTCTGTGTCAGGGGCATGAAAGTGTTGTGACAAATTCATGACACTTGACATGCCGGAGATGGGGTCGAGGAAAAAACCGTCTGGACTTTTGAGGTTTCAGACAGCAAAGTACGCGCTCTCCAGAGTGCCGGCGAGGGTAAACAACATGTCTTCAATCCTGTTTGAAAAGAAGCGTGCCAATATCAATGGGGCAGGTGCGCGACTGGCGACGATACTGGTGGGGTTGTGCCTGTC
>SBGI01000191.1 GCA_006227015.1 Gammaproteobacteria bacterium | reverse complement strand
GTTGAGGGTGGAATTGAGCAGGTAGTCCTCTACGCCCATCTCCAGAAGCCGGGTAATACTGCTGGCGGCATCGTTGGTGTGCAGGGTGGAGAGCACCAGATGGCCGGTGAGCGAGGACTGAATACAGATGCGCGCGGTCTCCAGGTCCCGCATCTCGCCCACCATGATCACATCGGGGTCCTGACGGACGATGGAGCGCAGCGCACTGGCGAAGTTGAGACCGATAGACGGGTTGACCTGAATCTGGTTGATGCCCTCCAGGTTGTACTCCACCGGGTCCTCCACGGTAATCACCTTGCGCTCCTCGGTATTGAGGCTGTTGAGGGCGGTATACAGGGTGGTGGTCTTACCGCTGCCGGTAGGCCCGGTCACAATAATCATGCCGTGGGGCATATCCAAAGACTGCTTGAGACGCTGTCGCAACGTATCGCTGAAGCCAAGGCTGGGGAAGTCCAGCGCCACGGTTTCACGGTGCAGCAGACGCATCACGACACTTTCACCGTACATGGTGGGAATCGTGGACACCCGGATATCAAGGTCCTGCCCCTGCACGCGCACATTGATGCGGCCATCCTGGGGCAGGCGCCGTTCGGCGATATCCAGGTTGGCCATAATCTTGACCCGGGAAATCACCGCCGGCCCCATCTGTTGTGAGGGCGAGGCCTCATCGCGCAGCACACCGTCGATGCGATAGCGCACTTTCAGCTGGTTTTCGAAGGGTTCGATATGAATGTCCGACGCGCGGGCGTCCACAGCGCGCTGAATCAACTGGTTGACGAGACGGATAACCGGCGCCTCGCTGGCCATATCCCGCAATTGCTCGACGTCGTGTTCGGTAAAGACCTCCTGCTCCGCGTTGTCGCGCGAGCCTTCCTTTCCCTGCTCGTTGAGGTAGAGGCGAGCAACGGCCTTCTGTAATTCGGAACCAATGGCGACACAGGGCTGAACATCCAGGCCAGAGGCCATGGCAATGGCTCTCAGGGCGTACTCATCGGTGATATCCACCATGGCCAATTGCAGTGACTGGCTGTCGATGTTGACGGGCAACACCTGCCTGTCCTTGAGGAACCGACCGGAAAGCTTTTCCTGCAATAAAGGTTCATCAGGTAGTTCAGCATTTTTCATCAGCCGCACATCCCCGACTGCGGAGAGGGCTTCCGCCATGGCTCTCTCGGAGACCATGCCGAGACGGACCAGCAGCGCCACCAGTGACTCGTTTTCCAGCTGTTCGGCCTTGACCCGCTTGGCGCGGGCAAAATCCATTTCCTTGACGGCGTTGGCTGCCAGCAAGTGCGCCTTTAAACGAGCTTCAAACTGGGCGGGATCCCCAGCAGTATCCTCAGGCAAGACTACCTGTTCGTCTTCCATAATCACAGATTCCGCAATGAACCAATGGCCTTGCACTCATACTAGCAAGATATGACATTCACATGACGGTTTCCATCTATGAGATCGTCACAAATCCTGCAGGCAATAAAAAACCCCGCAAAGCGGGGTTTTATAGACAACCAGAATTTAAACCTGTTCGATTTCCACCAATGTCCCACAAAAATCCTTGGGATGCAGGAACAGCACAGGTTTGCCGTGGGCGCCGATCTTTGGTTCGCCGTTGCCCAGCACACGGGCACCACTGGCAACCAATTTATCCCTAGCAGCAAGAATATCATCCACCTCATAGCAGATATGGTGCATACCACCATCGGCATTCTTTTCCAGGAATTTGGCCACTGGTGAATTTTCACCAATAGGCAGCAGCAGCTCTATCTTGGTGTTCGGCAGTTCCACAAACACCACCCTGACACCGTGTTCGGGCAAATCCGTGGCGTCTGACACCTTGGCACCCAGGGCATCCCGATAGGTGGCCACCGCCTTGTCGAGATCGGGCACCACAATGGCAACATGATTCAGTTTTCCAATCATTGATTTGTTCTCCTGTTCACTACCCTGCGCCCGTCTCAGTGACGAAACGCATCAATCAATTTTTTCGCCGCAACCGTCGCGGGTAATTTTCCATCGGTCACATCCTGCTCCAGGGTCTTGACCAACGCCTTCACCGAGTCACTTTCCTTTAACTCCGTGAGCAGGCTATCTGCGGTTTCACTCCACATCCAGGCCCTGGCCTGTGCGGCGCGGCGCGCATCAATCTCACCTGCTTCACCCAGCGCCTTCCGATAACTTTCCACGGTTTCCCAGACTTCGTTGACACCCTGCCCCTTCAGTGCTGAGAGCGGCTGTACCTGTACTTGCCAGTGCCTACTGCGAGGGTGCAGAAAGTGCACTGCCATGCGGTAATCCGCCACGGTGCGGTTTGCCGCAGACTGCTGGTCGCCGTCGGCCTTGTTCACCAGTATCAGGTCGGCCAGCTCCATGATGCCGCGCTTGATACCCTGCAGTTCGTCACCACCACCCGGCAACAACAGCAACAGGAACATGTCGGTCATCTGTGCCACGGCAGTCTCTGACTGCCCCACACCCACAGTCTCCACAATGATCACATCGAACCCGGCCGCTTCACACAGCAGAAGAGTCTCGCGGGTACGACGGGTAACACCGCCCAGGGTCTCCCCTGCTGGTGAGGGCCTAATAAAGGCATCTGCATTGCGGGACAGGGTTTCCATGCGGGTCTTGTCACCCAGAATGGAGCCGCCACTGAGGGCGGAAGTGGGATCAACCGCCAACACGGCTACACGATGACCCTGCTCGATAACATGGTTACCAAAGGATTCGATAAAGGTTGATTTACCCACTCCGGGTACACCAGAAATGCCCAAACGGATGGAGTCCCCGGTATATGGCATCAATAATTCCAGCAGGCAGGCCGCCTGCTCCCGGTGATCGGCACGGGTCGACTCCACCAGCGTAATACCCTTTGCCAGTGCGCGACGATCACCTTGCCGAATTTTTTCCGCGAGTACTTCCGGGGTCATCTGTAAATCGTGTCTCCGACGTTCAGGTTATGGCAGTGGCCATTGTAACGGTCATACAACCACTGCCAACCACAGAAACACTAAACTCTACTCAAATTCGACGATTGGCTGGTCCACCATCAGGCTATCACCTGCTTCGGCAGTCACAGCTTTGACCACACCATCAGAAATGGCGCGCAAACTGTTCTCCATCTTCATGGCTTCAATCACAGCCAGCTCTTCACCAGCCTTCACTTCATCACCAACTTTTACTTTCAGCTTCACTAACAAGCCTGGCATAGGTGAAATCAGGAATTTTGACAGATCCGGCGGCTCTTTAACCGGCATATGCTGGCTCAATTCAGCCGTCTGGGGCGTTACCACGAAAATTTCTTTTTCGGCACCGCGGTGGAACATTTTGAACAACCAGCCATCACGGTCCACCTGGATACATACCGGCTTGCCGTTAATGGAGGCCTTGAATAGCGGTTCACCCAGTTTCCAGTCTGTGTCCACCAGGTATTCCTTACCCTCCATCCGGGCAATCACAGGAGTAACCGTGGTATCGACGGACACGGTGAAATTGGCCTCGCCGTTATCGGTCATCACGATCCAGTCATTGGAGGGACGGTATTCGTGGCTGGGCAACTGCCCGGAAATCATGGCACAGCGATCACGGAATTTCTTGTTAATCACCGCAGCAGCGACCACGCAAAGTGCGGGATCATCCTGGGGCACGAGATCAGGGCTGAAACCATCCGGGTATTCTTCGGCAATAAAATTGGTGGTCAATTTTCCGGCCACAAAGCGCGGATGCATCATCAATGCATTCAGGAAGCTGATATTGTGGTTCACGCCGCGAATGTAATAGGCATCCAGGGCATCCACCATTCGCGCCGTAGCCTCTTCACGGTCTTTGCCGTAGGTGATCAGCTTGGCGATCATGGGATCGTAGAACATGGACACTTCGCCGCCTTCGTAGACACCGGTATCCACCC
>SBGI01000184.1 GCA_006227015.1 Gammaproteobacteria bacterium | reverse complement strand
AGCCATGAATATTCAACAGGCCATAGCGGCAGTTCTGGAACGACAAGACCTCAGTATTGAGGAAATGCGTGAAGTCATGCAGCAGATCATGACCGGTGAGGCGACGGATGCGCAGATTGGTGGTTTTCTGGTTGGACTGCGTATGAAGGGTGAAACAGTCTCGGAAATCACTGCAGCTGCGCAGGTTATGCGTGAGTTGGCTGCACCCGTTGACGTCGGCGGTAAACACTTGGTTGATATTGTCGGTACTGGTGGTGACAGTGCTGGAATTTTTAACGTGTCTACGGCCAGTACTTTTGTAGCGGCGGCGGCGGGCGCCAGGGTGGCCAAGCACGGTAACCGCTCTGTCAGTAGCAAAAGTGGCAGTGCTGATTTGCTGGAAGCGGCGGGGGTTTGCCTCGACCTGTCTCCTCGGGAAGTGGCGCGGTGTGTCGAAGAGGTGGGCGTCGGCTTCATGTTTGCCGTCAATCACCACAGTGCCATGAAGCATGCGATTGGCCCGCGCCGCGAGCTGGCGGTGCGCACGCTATTCAATCTGCTGGGACCACTGACCAATCCGGCTCGGATCCCCAATATGCTGTTGGGTGTTTTTGCCCGCGAGTGGCTCAGGCCGGTAGCGGAAGTGATGCGGGAGCTGGGCGCAGAGCATGTGTTGGTGGTCCACTCGGCAGATGGTCTGGATGAGATCAGTGTTGCCGCAGAGACCTGGGTGGCAGAACTTTCCCATGGAAAGATTACGGAATACACCGTTGTTCCGGAGGACCTGCAGATTGCCCGCGGCAGCTTGCAGGAGTTAAAGGTGGCCGATGCGATGGAAAGCCTGGACATGGTGAAAAGAGCACTGTCCAAAAACGGTGGCGCGGCTTCGGACATGGTGGCGCTGAATGCCGGTGCTGCACTCTATGCGGCGGGCGTTGCCGCCAGCCTGAAAGAGGGTGTCGGCATGGCTCAGGATGCTATCGGAAGCGGTTTGGCCAAGGCCAAGCTGGATGATCTGGCAGCATTTTCACGCTGTCTTAAGGAGCTGGATACAGAATGATGAATTCCGCAATCAATACCCCCACAGTCTTGAAAAAAATTCTTGAGCGCAAGGCGGCGGAAGTAGCCCGGCGCAGTCAACAGGTCTCCCTGGAGCAATTGCAGGAGCAGTGCAGGGAATCCCGTGACGTCAGGGGGTTCGCCTCTGCACTTCAGTTCAAGATCGACCAGGGGCTGGCGGCGGTGATTGCCGAGGTGAAAAAGGCCTCGCCCAGTAAAGGGGTGATCCGTGAGGATTTTGACCCGGTGGGCATTGCGCGCAGTTATGAGAAAGGTGGAGCTGCATGCCTCTCGGTACTTACTGAAGAGGAATTCTTTTTGGGATCCGACGAATACCTGAAGATGGCACGTGAGGCCACGCGGTTGCCGGTATTGCGCAAAGACTTTGTGATCGAACCTTATCAGGTGTATGAGTCATTTGTGTTGGGTGCCGATTGCATTCTGCTGATTGTGGCGGCCCTGGAGCAATATCAGTTGGAAAGTCTGCATGAAGTGGCACAGAAACTGGGGCTGGATGTGTTGATTGAGGTGCACAACGAGCAAGAGCTGGACCGCGCCCTGCTGATCGATAATCCGATGATCGGGATTAATAACCGTGACCTGAATACCTTCCATACCACGCTGGATACCACCTTTGGGCTGCTGGAAAAAATTCCTGATGATCGCATTGTGATTACCGAAAGCGGGATTCTCACCATTGACGATGTTGCGGCCATGCGCGGTCACAATGTCAATGCGTTCCTGGTGGGGGAGACCTTTATGCGGGCGGAAGAGCCCGGCCTGAAGCTGGTTGAGATGTTCAACTAAAAGCAAGCTCGCAAACGCTTTTCACAATATAAGTCAGGACTTGATTCAATAGAAAGCCCCGCACTGGCGGGGCTTTTTTGTGGACGTCTGTGACTGGGTGAACGTCTGTGGCCGGGAGAATGCTACCAGGGTTGAGTCGGATGCTGTTCAACACCCTCGGGAATCTGGAACCAGTCCTGTTTTTCGCTGGTCCATACATGCAGGGTCGGCTGGATAATGCGGGTATCGTCCAGGGTGCTCGGTTTGAGCTTCAGGACTTCCGGTTGATCCGGATTGTAGTGGTAAATGCGATTGCCGCAGGTTGGACAAAATTTTGCACAATTGGTGTTGCCACTGTCTGCGGGCCTTTCCCAGTGTTTCATCGGGCCGTGGAGGCGAATTGCTGACGCTTTCACCATGGCTGTCAGGCTAAAAGCGCTGGTGGAGAGTTTTTGACATTCGCGACAATGGCAGGCGATAACCCGCAAGGGAGCTTCCATCAGTTCATAGGTGATGAGCCCACACTGACATGAACCGCTAATGGGATAATGGATTTCTTGCATGGGAATACCTCGGCCAGCGGAGATAGTCAGTCTTGATAATAGGTGCGGACAAGAGGCCGCACAAGCTGGCTGCAGGTAAACCAAGGCCTCTTGGGGGCCCTGGGATGACAAACATGCGTGGTCAGCGAGTGCCGAATACCACCATGGTTTTGCCTTTCACTGAGACCAGCTCCTGATCTTCCAGGGTTTTCAGAACCCGGCCCACCATTTCTCTTGAGCAACCGACAATACGGCCAATCTCCTGGCGAGTGATTTTGATCTGCATGCCATCCGGGTGTGTCATGGCATCCGGTTCCTTGCAGAGGTCCAGTAGTGTTCGAGCCACGCGGCCGGTAACATCGAGAAAAGCCAGATCGCCAACTTTGCGCGTTGTATCCCGCAAGCGTTTGGCCATTTGCACACCAATAGCATAGAGGAACTCCGGGTATTCCCGGGACAACTCCTGAAACTTGCTATAGTTGATTTCCCCGACCTCGCACTCGGTTTTTGCGCGAATCCATGCGCTGCGATCGGGTTGCTTGAACAGGCCCATCTCACCAAAAAAATCACCTTCGTTGAGGTAGGCAACGATCATTTCCCGACCATCATCATCTTCAATAAGTACAGTGACCGAGCCTTTAATAATGTATGAAAGTGTATCGCCTTCATCACCGGCATAGATTATGGTGCTTTTTGCCGGGTATTTGCGTCGGTGACAATGAGCAAGAAATTCTTCCACGTTCGGAATGTGGGGGGTTATGGGTGCCGGTGCCAACTCGGGATCCTCCCTTTTGGGACTTTTATTAAATAGAGCCCCCATTATGGGCACAAAGTCTTCTTTGGCCAAGTTGGTATTTGTCATGAGCAGTACTCCTCAATTGAGTCGCTAGTGTTACTGAATTGGCAATTCTAAAGGTAACTGGGTATCAATTATGTTAGGCTCTCGACACTTTTGAGCACGAGGGCAACATGAAAACCAAGATTTCCTGGGGCGGTGACGCCAAATTCATTGCAGAGACGGAAAGTGGACATCAGCTCGTAATGGATGGCCCTCCGGATCATGGAGGCAAAAACCAGGGAGCTCGCCCAATGGAAGTCGTTCTCAGCGGCATGGGCGGCTGTTCGGCCTTTGATGTGGTGCATATCCTTAAAAAAAGCCGCCAGGATGTCGTCAACTGCGTTGCTGAAATTGAGGCAGAAAGGGCAGATGACGTGCCTTCAGTTTTTACAAAAATTCACATTCATTTTGTTGTTACTGGCAGAAAGCTCCGGGAAAACCAGGTAGCGAATGCCGTCAAGCTGTCAGCCGAAAAGTATTGTTCAGCCTCTATCATGCTTTCCCGTGGCGGTGTAGAGATTACCCACAGCCACAGTATCGAGAATATTGACTGACCCTTTCCCGGGCACCAGCCGGACCGTTGCTGTCTCCCTCTCCCCCTGAATTATTGACGGACAAAAAAATGGGCAGCTTATGAGCTGCCCAAAGGGATATTAAGAGGGGGTAGAAAGTGTCAACTAGGAGGTATAACCCTTGGCGTTG
>SBGI01000176.1 GCA_006227015.1 Gammaproteobacteria bacterium | reverse complement strand
GATGGGCCAGTAACCCACCACCTTGTCGGCACTGCGCACCACCACGTCATGCAGCATGCCCATGGCATCGAGGAAGAAGTCGCCGTAGCCGAACTGGTCGCCGAGGCCGACAAAGGCCACGGTCTTGCCGGAAAAATCGATGGCTTCCAGGTCCTCCCAGAACTCCTCCCAATCCGACTGGATCTGGCCGAAGTCCCAGGTGGGAATGCCGAGGATCAGCTTGTCGTAGTCGAGGAATTCCAGCTGGGTGACTTCGCCGATGTCGTGGATATCTACCACGTCCTCACCCAATCGGCGCGCAATGCGCTGGGCAACGGACTCGGTATTGCCCTCGTCACTGCCGAAAAACAAGCCTATTTTGCTTGATACTGTGGTCACTACAGCCCCTGGATGAGATACCGCTGGAAAAATCAGCGCGGATTTTCCCAGCTACGACCGGCAGCTGCAACTCTCAACACAAAACTTATTTTTTCAGTGCCTCAAACGGGTCCAGATAGGGATAACCCAACGAGTCGGCCACCCCCTTGTGGGTGACCTGGCCGGAATGTATGTTCAGGCCGTTGCGCAGGTTGGCATCCTGAAATAGTGCACCTACCGGGCTTTCAGCGAGCTTTAGCACAAATGGTAAGGTGACGTTGTTCAGCGCCTGTGTGGCGGTGCGGGCCACCGCCCCCGGCATATTGGATACACAATAGTGAACCACGTCATCCACCACGAAAGTGGGTTGTTGATGGGTGGTGGGTTTCGATGTCTCGAAACAGCCGCCCTGATCGATGGCCACATCCACCACTACCGAACCCGGGTTCATGGTGCCGATCATTTCCCGGGTGACCAGTTTTGGCGTTGAGGCGCCGGGAACCAGCACTGCACCAATCACCAGGTCCGCATGACGAACCGCATCTTCTATCGCTGAGGTCGTCGCGAACAGCGTCGTCACACAACCATCAAATTGCTGCTCCAGTTCACGCAAACGATCCACAGAGCGATCAAAGATGATGACGCTGGCGCCCAGACCTACCGCCACCTTGGCGGCATTGGTGCCAACCATACCGCCACCAAGAATCACAACCCGCCCGGGGCCAACCCCAGGCACCCCGCCCAATAACACACCTCGTCCACCCTGCGCCTTTTCCAGATGATGGGCACCGGCCTGAACCGCCATGCGTCCCGCCACCTCGGACATGGGTGCGAGCAGTGGTAGGTGCCCCCGATCATCGGTGACGGTTTCGTAAGCAATGCAGATAGCCCCGGAATTAATCAGCGCCTTGGCCTGCGTACCATCCGCAGCCAGATGAAGGTAGGTAAACAGCAGCTGCCCCGGTCTTAACAGCTGAAATTCCCTGGGTTGTGGCTCCTTGACCTTGACGATCATGTCGCAACGGGCAAACACCTCCTCGGGCGTGTCGACAATTACAGCGCCCGCGGCGCGATAGTGCTCATCGGTGAAACCAATGGCCACCCCGGCATCTCTCTCGACCAGCACCTCGTGTCCCGCTGATACCAGTTCCCGCACCGACACGGGTGTAAGCCCCACCCTGTATTCATGGTTCTTCAGTTCCCTGGGTATACCAACACGCATACCTGACTCCTTATTCTGTGCTTTCAGATCATGGCTTATGACCAGACCATTGTTTGTTCTATTATCAATATCTGTTTTGATTATAGAAAACAGGCCCTTTTTGCTGGAAAACGGACAACGGGGGTTACCTGATTCAAGTCATATCATCAGCTACCCTTAACGGGGTTAGATAGGTGAGAGAATCTCCAACCACCGGTCCTTACCGAGAGAGCGATACAGTGGCGATACTGAATAATTCTGCATTAAAAACCACCATCGGAGTGTTACACCCCCGATCGCTTAAACACCTGAGCGACTCCTTGCAAGGACTGGTGCGTGGTCGGCTTTGGTTGCAGGTTCTGGTTGGCATGGGGCTGGGAATTCTCACTGGCATTCTGATCGGCCCCAGCGTGGGTTGGGTCAGCCCCGGGACCGCCGCCACTGCTAGTGACTGGTTGGCACTCCCCGGCAGGCTATTCCTGGCACTGATTCAGATGATGGTGATCCCCCTGGTTTTTGCCTCCATTATTCGCGGGCTTGCCGCTACCGAGGATCTGGAACAACTGAAAAAAATCGGTTTGCGCGTGGTACTGTTTTTTATCTTCACCACTGCGCTGGCCATTGTGGTTGGTCTCTCCCTGGCAAACCTGATTCAACCGGGGCAATACGTGGACAGCCAAGCACTGCAGGCTACCCTGAGTACTGCGCCGGTAATTGATGCTGCACCCACCAACGCTGCCGTGTTTGACGACCTTCCCCGCAAAATTGTCACCCTGCTACCGTCGAATCCTCTCAGTTCGATGGTGGAAAGTAATATGCTGCAGGTAGTGATCTTTGCCATGGTGATCGGCGTGGCACTGGTAATGATGACTCCCATTCAGGCAAAGCCACTGTTAGACCTGATGGGTTCCCTGCAGGAAGTCTGTATGACCGTCGTACGCTGGGCCATGTTGCTGGCACCCTTTGCCGTGTTTGGCCTGTTGGTTCAGCTCACCGCCAAACTGGGCCTTGATGCCCTGTTGGGCATGGCGGTTTACGTGGGCACGGTGTTGTTGGGCCTGCTAGCCATGTTCTGCGTTTATCTGCTGATAATAGCTCTGACAGCGCAAATAAGCCCACTGACCTTTTTGAGCTCGGTAAAGGAAGTCCTGCTACTGGCCTTTTCCACTTCCAGCTCCGCTGCCGTGATGCCCCTGTCCATCAAGACCGCGGAAGAAAAACTGGGCGTGCGTCCCTCGGTATCCCAGTTTGTGATTCCCCTGGGGGCAACCATCAATATGAACGGTACCGCCCTGTACCAGGGTGTCGCCGCCATGTTTCTGGCCCAGGTTTACGGTATAGATGTTGGCCTCAGCGGCATGGCGTTGATCGTTATTACCGCGGTGGGCGCATCCATCGGCTCTCCTGCCACCCCCGGAGTGGGTATTGTCATTCTTGCCATGGTGCTCAACACCGTGGGTATTCCGGCATCGGGTATTGCCCTGATTATGGGTGTCGACCGCATACTCGACATGAGTCGTACTGCCATCAATGTCAGTGGCGACCTGGTTACTGCCAAGCTGATGGACAGCTGGGTAGGCAGCAGCCTCAGCCACCACGAAGAACAGCTGGCCGAACAGCAACGGGAACAGATTCGCCTGCAGACTGGAGAAGATGTCCTGACAAACTCCGTGGTCAAGGAATGCTCCTGAGCTAATGACCGCTGCTATCGAAAACCATGTTGACAGGCATGATTAGGGATATACTTTTTGCATGACAGAACCAGCAGGTTGTCGCGAGCAGGGGCTCATCCCCATTGGGTCAATCGTGGAGGTCCACGGCCCGGTGGCTGTTATCGCCTGCGACACCCTACCTCCGCTGCACCAGGCTCTCTGTGCCCATATCAACGGCGAAACCTTTCTGTTTGAAGTACACCAGCACCTGGACGAACGCCATGTGCGTGCAATCACCCTGCACCGCAGTAGTGGCCTTTACCGCGGCATGACCGTTTTTGATACTGGGGCACCACTTCATGTACCGGTGGCACCGGAGTGCCTCGGCCGACTCCTGAACATCTTTGGTGAACCCCTCGACGACAAGCCCCCGCTGACACCACAGCAATATCGCAATGTTCACAGCAAGCCCGCACCCCTCAGTGAGGCTGTGGGCGTAGGCGAAGTCCTGCAAACAGGCATTAAGGTAATCGACCTGCTCTGCCCCTTTGTCAAAGGGGGAAAAACCGGACTGTTTGGCGGTGCCGGCGTGGGTAAAACCGTGTTGATTATGGAGTTCATGCACTCCGTAGCCACACTGCACCAGGGCGTTTCGGTCTTTGCCGGCGTCGGAGAGCGCATCCGCGAAGGTCATGAACTGTGGCACGAGATCG
>SBGI01000016.1 GCA_006227015.1 Gammaproteobacteria bacterium | reverse complement strand
CCACACCGGTTATCCGGGTGGTCTGAAGTCCATCAGCTTCGAAAAACTGATTGATAAGGCTCCTGAGCGCACTATCCAGAATGCTATTAAAGGCATGCTGCCTAAAGGCCCTCTGGGACGTGCCATGTTCAAGAAGCTGAAAGTGTACGCTGGCGCTGAGCATCCCCATACTGCTCAACAGCCGCAAGAACTGAATATCTGACGGATAGCTAATTATGGCAGACACCCAATACTACGGTACCGGCCGTCGCAAAACCTCTTCGGCACGTGTGTTCCTGAAGGCTGGCGCTGGCAACATAACTGTCAATGATCGTACTCTCGACCAATATTTTGGTCGTGAAGTGGCGCGAATGATTGTTCGTCAGCCGCTGGAGCTGGTTAATAGTGCAGACAAGTTTGATCTGAAAATCACCGTCGCAGGTGGTGGCAGCTTTGGTCAGGCGGGTGCGATCCGTCACGGTATCGCCCGTGCACTGTTGCAGTATGACGAAGGCCTGCGCAGTAATCTGCGTAAAGCTGGATTCCTGACCCGTGATGCCCGTGAGGTGGAACGTAAGAAGGTGGGCTTGCACAAAGCACGTAAGCGTCCTCAGTTCTCCAAGCGCTAATTCGGTTTTTTCGAATACAACAAAACCCGGTTTTTATGCCGGGTTTTTTTGTTTTTGAAAACAATAAATTACCTACTTTTTGTAGGTGTTTGTCTTGTAAAGAGGGGTGGATTTCTTTACTATTGCACGCCATTTTCCTCACATAAAATATTTGCCAACCTTTGCTGTTAACGGGAGAGCGTCATGAGCAATGACGGTGTTAATCAGGGGCGCCGACGCTTCCTGACAGGGGCCACCTGCGTGGTGGGCGCTGCCGGGGTAGTGGGAGCTGCCGTTCCTTTTGTGGGTTCATGGAACCCAAGTGCCAAGGCGAAAGCCGCTGGTGCGCCGGTCAAGGCGAATATCGCCAAAATTGAACCTGGTCAGATGGTGACTGTTGAGTGGCGTGGTAAGCCCGTCTACATCGTTCGTCGCACTAAGGAGACCCTCGATGGTCTCAATGGCCATGATGATATGTTCCGGGATCCAACCTCTCTGCAGTCCAAGCAGCCTGCTTATGTAGATGGTGTTACCAGGGCTATCCCTGGAAAGGAAGAGTATCTGGTGTTGGTTGGCCTGTGTACTCACCTAGGTTGTGCTCCGATGTTTCGTCCTGATGTGGGCGCTCAAGATCTGGGCGGAGACAAGTGGTATGGCGGTTTTTTCTGCCCTTGTCATGGTTCCAAGTTTGATTTGGCAGGCCGGGTGTTTACAGGTGTCCCCGCTCCGACCAATCTGGAAGTTCCTCCGTATTCCTACGAGAGTGATAGTGTCATCGTCATCGGTGTAGACCAGGAGGGCGCATAATGAATATGTTATCTGGTTTGTGGGGTTGGGTTGACAAACGCCTTCCCGTACAGAAGGCGTGGGATACCCATATGGGTAAATACTACGCCCCGAAAAACTTCAACTTCTGGTATTTCTTTGGTGTGCTGTCGATGGTGGTACTGGTAATCCAGCTGCTGTCGGGTATCTGGCTGCTGATGAGCTACCAAGGTTCTGCTGAAACGGCTTTCTCTTCCGTTGAATACATCATGCGAGATGTGGATTACGGTTGGATCATCCGCTATATGCACTCCACAGGTGCTTCCGCATTCTTCATCGTGGTGTACATGCACATGTTCCGCGGGTTGCTTTACGGCTCCTATAAGCCGCCGCGGGAGCTGGTGTGGATCTTCGGTATGACCATCTACGTGGCGCTGATGGCGGAAGCTTTCCTTGGTTACGTACTGCCTTGGGGTCAAATGTCCTACTGGGGCGCCCAGGTTATCATCTCTTTGTTTGGTGCCATCCCCGTGGTGGGCGAAGACATCGTACAGTGGGTGCGTGGTGACTACCTTATTTCCGGTATTACCCTGAACCGCTTTATGTCTTTGCATGTGGTAGCGGTTCCGATCATTCTGTTGGCGCTCGTTGTGCTCCATATTCTGGCGCTGCACGAAGTCGGCTCGAACAATCCCGACGGTGTTGAGATCAAGAAGAACAAGGATGAGAACGGCATTCCGCGCGATGGTATCCCGTTCCACCCCTACTACACCGTTCACGACCTGGTGCCGATCGTGGTATTCCTGTTCGTGTTCTGTTTCATTATGTTCTTCGTGCCTGAAATGGGTGGCTACTTCCTTGAGCACGCTAACTTTGAAATTGCCAACCCGCTGAAGACCCCAGCGCACATCGCACCAGTTTGGTACTTCACCCCGTTTTACTCCATGTTGCGGGCGGTACCTGACAAGTTTGCCGGCTTCCTGGTGATGGCTGCGGCGATCGCGATTATGTTCGTGTTGCCTTGGTTGGATCGCAGTCCGGTTAAATCGATCCGTTACAAAGGTAACTTCAGCCGTGCCGCCATTCTGGTGTTCGCTGCTTCCTTCATCGTCCTGGGTGTACTGGGTGTGAAGGCGCCTACCCCTGAGCGCACTCTGCTGGCCCAAATTTGTGCCATTATTTACTTCCTGTTCTTCCTGGGCATGCCCATATGGACCAAGCTGGAAAAAACCACTCCTCAGCCTGAGCGTGTAACGACCAATGGTGGCTTCGGATTCTGGAAGTCCTTTGCCGGATTGGTGGTAGTGATTCTGCTGACCTGGTTGCCACTAAAAGCAGTTGGCTCTGAAGCCCAGTATGAGTGTGGGACTATCGCCTGTGATGAATTTGAAGTCGATTTGGCCGACAAGGCCTCACTGCAACACGGTGCCAAACTCTTCGTAAACTACTGCATGGGCTGCCACTCTGCTAAATACTCCCGCTGGGAGCGCGTGGCAAATGACTTGAAAATGCCCGCAGGTCTGGTAATGGATAATCTGGTGTTTGCCGACCAGAAAATCGGCAGCCTGATGAGTATTTCCATGCCTGAGGCTAAAGCCAAGCAGTGGTTCGGTGCCGCGCCGCCGGACCTCACCTTGGTGGCCCGCGCACGTTCACCTGAGTGGGTCTATACCTATCTGCGCAACTTCTATGTGGACCCTTCCCGCCCGGTTGGTGTGAACAACAAGGTCTTTAAGGATGTAGGCATGCCTCATGCCCTGATGGATCTACAAGGTCTGCCAGAATGTGCTCCTGGTCCTGTTCATGCAGCTAACGGTGGCGTGAAGCGCGACCCATTGACTCGAGAGGAAATTCTTGAAGATCATTGCGGTCGCTATAACTTGCTCAAAGAAGGCAGTTTGACGCCGGAAGAGTATGATGAGGCAGTATATGACCTGGTCAACTTCCTCGCGTATGTGGCTGAGCCGATGGCAGAAGACAGAGAGCGTATCGGTACTTATGCTTTGTTATTTCTAGCCTTCCTGTTTATCTGGGTATGGCTGCTTAACAGGGAATACTGGAAAGGTATTCACTGATATTTCATGGGGATGGCCGCCGCATGGCGGCCTTCTACTTTCTATAACTGACAATAGAGGTTTTCATATGGGGGTTGTTGCAAAACGATCTTCGATGACTTTTTTTTCTGATCCGGCATGCCATTACAGTCATCGAGTACGCATTGTACTGGCTGAAAAAGGTGTTACGGTAGAAATTGAGGAAGTGGATGATAAGAATCTGCCAGAAGACGTATTGGAACTGAATCCCTACGCTTCTTTACCCACGCTTGTTGATAGGGATCTGGCGCTTTATGAAACCAAAGTCATGATGGAATATTTGGACGAGCGGTTTCCTCATCCTCCTTTGCTACCTGTTTATCCTGTGGCGAGAGCATTAAGCCGTCAGTTTATGCATCGTATCGAACGGGACTGGAGTAGCCAGTTAGACACTATTATCAGTAATCCCGACAGTTCGGCAGCCGATAAGGCTCGAAAAGAACTGAGTGATAGCTTGTGCAGCATTGCACCAATTTTCACAGATCTACCTTATTTCATGAGCGAAGAATTCACCTTG
>SBGI01000328.1 GCA_006227015.1 Gammaproteobacteria bacterium | reverse complement strand
TTTGCGGTGTGCAGCGAAGCCTTTTTCGAGGCACCGGAAAACATGAAGGAAGACATGCCCGAGGTGTATCGGCTGTTGTGTCAGTTCTACCGTCAGCAGCCGGTGAAATTGGCGATCTCCGCCATGTAACCGACTCAACCTGTTCAAGCCCTTCAAATTCTCACCAAAAACCGGATTTTCCAGATACAGAAAGTGGTTCTTCTGCTGACTGCTGCCAGTTGCTTTATTCTCATCAAAATGGGTTTTTACCGGGACAGCTTATATGTTGAAGCAATGTGAACGCTTATCTTTGCGTGAGCCATTTATCAGAGAGTCCAACGTCTTATGTACACCCAGAATGACAGCCTGAAAGCCACGCTGCGCCGCTGGACCCTGATTCTGGGGGTGCTGCAAATCACCGTCGGCTGTGTGGTCGGCTTTATTCCTCCGACTGCGGTGGAGTGGTTTCGCGGTATTGTTATGGCCCATATCGAGTTCACTGCCAACGGCGTGTTGATGGTTGTGTTGGGACTGCTGCTGAATGAAATGCGCCTCGGCTCATTGGCACTGAAACTGTGGTTTGCGTTGTTACAGGTCGGCACCTGGACCAATGGCGGAGCAGGGGTGTTGGCGGCCTTTATTGGCGAGTCATCAAAATTGATGCCCACCATCAGTGAAAAATTCCCGCCGCCCCATGGCATGGACAACCCTCTGGTAACCACTACCCTGATGATTTGCGGGGCGACCATCCTGCTGGCGCTGCTGCTGACCCTTTACGGCCTGTTGCGCGGTGGCAAGTCGGAAGAGGATGCCCGCGCCTAACGAGCTTGTCGTTAAGCCCTGTGGCTTTTCTTATAGCCCACAAGGGCTTCCCATCTCACTGCATGCCCGGCCGTTTCCCCAATTAATCGCTGGTCTATTCTGTAATTCAGTCAGGACAATATTGAATGGCTGAATCAGCCCGGGAGTGATAAATGACGATTAGCATTGTGCGCCTCGGTACAGATCGGGCAAAAGACGAGGGCCTGCGTATTGGCACGGTGAGGCGACCGCCACGTGGTGTGCCGAAAAGTGAGTTTGCTACCCGCAACTGGTACGACGTCTGGTTGCCGAACCTGTCGCCATCACCCGAGTTGATGAAACTGGGGCAGGACGCGAAAAACGACAAGGAGTGGGCTGCATTTGTCAGAAAATTCCGCAAGGAGATGTCGGACCCCGAAAAAAGCCGGGTGCTGGATCTGTTGGCAGCGTTATCCCACAGCTCCAATATGTCTGTTGGCTGTTATTGCGAAGACGAATCACGCTGCCACCGGTCAGTATTAAGAGCACTGCTGGCCGAACGAGGGGCTACGCTTAAAGGATGAGATTGTATTTGTGTTACTGGCCATTAACGGGCGGCACTGCTTCCTGTTGCCGGGTTGCCCTGTTACAGGAGCCGCGCTTTGGCGGTGCACCGGGTGGCCAGTTCTTATCTGTATAGGTGACTTGTCAGGTGGATGCGACCCCGGAATCACTGCGCAGCTATTTAGCTCACGATCAACTGCGTAACGGCAGTGAGTTGCTGATTCGCGCTATCAATCCGCAGGACAGGGATGCACTGCAGGAGGGGTTGCACCGTTTGAGTCCCGAATCTGCCTACTACCGCTTCTTTCGTTATAAAAAAGATCTTTCCGAGCAGGAACTGGAATATTTCACTGCCCCGGATTTTGACCGTCATGTGGCTCTGGTTGCTGTCGATGAAGATCTGGAGCTGGTGGTGGGCGTGACGCGCTATTTTTCCTGCGATGATCTGGCGCTGCGAACTGCGGAAATTACGCTGGCGGTGGAAGATGATTACCACGGTCTCGGTGTTGGTACGTTGTTGCTGGGCCACCTGGTAGAAATTGGCCGGGCAGCGGGGTATCAGGAGTTTCGTGCGGCCGTTCTGGGCGAGAACTACAAGATGCTGGACGTGCTCTACAACATGAATTTGCCCCTGCGACGTTCCATGGAAGGTGACACCGTAGAGGTACATCTCTCACTCACCGAGCCGCCGGTGATCTGACATGAGGATGTCAGGATTTTTCCCAGCCAGCCGAACCCGGGGTTTACCAGATGCCCCGGTAGCAACTGCCGTATTCAGGCAACGGCTACGGCTGGCATTTATGGCATTGCTGGTTCTGGTGGGTGGCGCGGGATGCGCCCCGACCACCGAGATTGCCCGCCCGGCAGGGAGTGATGTGCTGGAGGAACAGCAATGGCAGCGCATTGAGGCGGAAAAGGTGTACCTGAAGCGCAAGTCACACTTGCAGGATCTGGCATGGCGGATAAGAACGGCCGGTTTGCAGTTGTGCCCCGAGGACCATATTCGGTCTGTGGGCTGGGTGTGGAAAGACACGGCGACGCTGGATAACAAGGACAGAAAGCTTTTTTCCGGGGTTTACGGACTCAAGGAGGGGATTGTTATTACTCATGTCATCTTCGGCAGTCCGGCGGCCTATGCCGGGCTGAGGGAGCTGGATGTGATTCGCTCGGTTAACGGGGTGGCGATCCCGTCAGCCAATGCCACGGAAGCATTTGTCCGATCACTGGAAGTGTTGTCCATGCCTTCCTCCAACCAGAACCTGTCGTTGGGCATCGAACGTGATGAAGAACAACTGACGCTGGAAATTGTGCCGGTGAAAACCTGTTCCTTCCCGGTGGTGCTGATAAAAAACGATGATCTGAATGCCGCGGCAGATGGGAAGGCCATTTATATCACCGCGGGCATGTATCGCTTTGCCGAGTCCGACGAGGAATTGATGACGGTGATCGCCCATGAATTCGCCCATAACAGCGAAGGACATATTGAAAAGCGCACCGGCAACTACCTGCTGGGCAGCATTTTCGACATTATCGCCGCCGGTTATGGCGTCAATACCCAGGGGACCTTTGGCAACCTGGGAGGCAGCCTCTACAGCCAGGATTTTGAGCGCGAAGCGGATTACGTGGGTATGTATTACCTGGCCAATGCCGGTGTGGATACGGCGGTGGTGAATGAATTCTGGCGGCGAATGGCCATTGAGCATCCCGATGGCATCCGGGAGCACTACAACAGCTCTCACCCGTCCACGGCGGAACGCTGGGCCAATCTCAAGGCGACCCATGAGGAGATTGAACAGAAACTGGTCAGTGAAGCGGCGTTGCTGCCGGAACGGAAGTAGCCCGCAAAAGCAATATTCGCCTGTTTACATTGTTCTCGGCATAGCATGAAACCGGCTATGCTCAAGTCAGGTAAATCCGTAACAGCACCTTGTTGGAGTTTAATTTGGCCATCACCCTTGCATTTGATGTCTACGGCACCTTGATCGACACCCACGGCATTTTGGATCAGCTGCAGGGGATGGTGGGTGATGACGCCAGGCGCTTTTCACAGGACTGGCGGAACAAGCAGCTGGAATATTCCTTCCGTCGTGGCCTGATGCAGAATTATGAGGATTTTTCAGTCTGTACCAGCCAGGCCTTGGATTACACCTGCGGCCTCTATGAAGAGCCCTTATCCGACATGCAAAAAAGTGAGTTGCTGCTGAATTATCGCAGCCTGCCCGCCTTTGACGATGTCACTGAGGCATTGAACCGGTTGGTTGAAGTGGACTGTCGTCTTTTTGCATTTTCCAATGGTACGGAAGAGACCGTGACCGGGTTGCTTGAGTCGGCGGGTATCAGAGACTTTTTCCTCGGTGTGGTCAGTGTCGACGACCTGAAAACCTTCAAGCCCAACCCGGCAGCCTACGCACACTTTCTGCGTCAATCAGGGGCACAAGGCCATTCTGCATGGCTTGTCTCCAGTAACCCTTTCGATGTGATTGGCGCGATCTCCGCGGGGATGTCATCGGTATGGGTGCGACGAACCAAGGAAGCACTTTTTGATACCTGGGGCATTCAACCCACACTCACCGTGGAAAGCCTTACCGAACTGCCGGAACAGCTCGGCAAGTAACCCGGATGATGTAGCCCATACTCAG
>SBGI01000067.1 GCA_006227015.1 Gammaproteobacteria bacterium | reverse complement strand
GCAGAAAACGCGGCTAAAATCTGGAAAAGATAAAAAATTGGACAGCTTTACAATTTTGATGCAGACTTCCCCCCAACCCTCCGATCCCACAGGATCGCGACATGGCCCAACACACTGCTAGCGGGGACATTATGGCAACCATACTGGTACTCAACGGCCCCAATCTGAATTTGCTCGGCACTCGCGAGCCCGGTCTGTACGGCAGCGAAACCCTGGAAGACATCAACCAACAGCTCACCGACCTTTGTCTTGACCAAGGGCATCACCTGCTGTCGCTGCAAAGCAATGCCGAATACGAGCTGGTTGACCGGATTCACGATGCAAAAAAGGAAGGGGTGAACTTTATTATTTTTAACCCCGCCGCATTTACCCATACTAGCATCGCCTTGCGCGATGCCCTGCTCGCCGTGGACATACCCTTTATTGAAGTGCACCTGTCAAATGTTCATGCCCGCGAGGATTTTCGCGGCCACTCGTACTTCTCAGACATCGCCAGAGGCGTTATCTGCGGACTCGGCAGCATCGGCTATCAGCTCGCCCTGCAAGCAGCACTTCAACAACTTGACACACAATCCTGATCTGACCATTTGGAGCAACTACAGATGGATATCCGCAAAATTAAAAAACTGATTGAACTACTCGAGGAGTCCAACATTGGCGAAATCGAGATCAAGGAAGGCGAAGAATCAGTGCGCATCAGCCGCAATGGCCCAGCAGCAGCCACGCCGTTTGTCATGCCCGCTCCTGTAGCGGCAGCACCTGCAGCGCCCGCGCCTGCCGCACCGTCTTCTGCTGACGCCGAAGCCCCTGCCGAACAGGAAGGCCACGCCGTTAAATCACCGATGGTCGGCACTTTTTACCGTTCACCCACTCCGGGCTCCAAGGCGTTTGTCGAAGTGGGCCATCAGGTGAAGGCCGGCGACGTTCTCTGCATTGTCGAGGCCATGAAGATGATGAACCAGATCGAGGCAGACAAGTCGGGCACCATCGGCGCCATTCTCGTGGAAGATGGCGAGCCGGTCGAATTCGATCAACCCATGATCATGATCATCTAAACCGGGCTCGGAGGAATATCAGCAATGCTGGAAAAAGTGCTCATTGCCAACCGCGGTGAAATTGCGCTGCGGATTTTAAGAGCCTGCAAGGAACTCGGCATTACAACCGTGGCCGCTCACTCAACCGCCGACGCCAACCTCAAACATGTATTGCTGGCAGATGAAACCGTTTGCATCGGACCCAACTCATCAACGCAAAGCTATCTGAACGTGCCGGCCATTATCAGCGCCATGGAGATCACCAACGCCCAGGCGGTTCACCCCGGCTATGGATTTCTGGCTGAAAATGCTGATTTTGCCGAGCAGGTTGAAAAAAGCGGCTTTATTTTTATTGGCCCCACCGCCGACGTGATTCGCATGATGGGCGACAAGGTGGCCGCCATCGAGGCCATGCGCAGCGCCGGGGTTCCCACCGTGCCAGGCTCCAATGGCCCACTAAATGATGACGAAGAACGAAGTAAAACACTGGGCCGGGAGGTCGGATACCCGGTAATCATCAAAGCCGCCGCAGGTGGTGGCGGTCGCGGCATGCGCGTGGTTCGCGAAGAAGATGAGTTGCTGAAAGCCATTCAGATCACGCGCTCAGAAGCCAAATCGGCATTTGGTGATGACACGGTCTATATGGAGAAGTACCTGGAAAACCCCCGCCATGTCGAGGTACAGGTTCTCGCGGACGGGCAGGGCAGCGCCATCCACCTCGGCGACCGGGATTGTTCGTTGCAGCGTCGCCACCAGAAAGTCCTTGAGGAAGCCCCCGCCCCCGGAATACCGGAGAAAGCCCGACAGGCTGTGCTTCAGTCCTGCGTCAATGCCTGCATTGAGATCGGCTACAGGGGCGCCGGCACCTTTGAATTTCTTTATGAAGATGGCAAGTTCTTCTTCATCGAGATGAATACCCGGGTCCAGGTAGAGCACCCGGTCACAGAAATGATTACCGGCGTCGACATTGTCAAACAACAACTGCTGATTGCCAGCGGCGAGAAACTCAGCCTCAGCCAGGATGACATCATTTTCCGCGGCCATGCTTTTGAGTGCCGCATCAATGCCGAGGACCCGAAAACCTTCATGCCCAGCCCCGGCAGAATTACCGCCTACCATGCACCAGGGGGAAATGGCGTGCGCGTTGACTCCCATATTTATGCTGGCTACACGGTGCCGCCCTACTATGACTCGCTCGTTGGGAAAATCATTACTTACGGCCAAACCCGCGACGCAGCCCTGTCTCGTATGGCAAACGCCCTGGACGAGCTGCATATTGAGGGCATCAAAACCAACATTGCGTTGCAGCGTGAACTGGTCAGCGACCCTGAATTTCGCAAGGGCGGCGTGAACATTCACTACCTGGAAAAGAAGCTGGGCCTTTAAAAAGCCTGCTGTAAAACGATGAAGCCCCGCTATTTCGGGGCTTTTTTCTTTTGGAGAACCCATGCCCTGGCTGCAACTACGTATCGACAGCAACCGTCAATCTGCCGAACACATAGAGGACGCCCTCCTGGAAGCTGGCGCAGCATCCGTCACCTTTGAGGACAATGCCGACGAGCCCATACTTGAACCTGCACTCGGCGAGACCCCTCTCTGGCAACAAACCCGTATCACCGGGTTATTTGACGCCACGGTTGATACGGCCACAGTCATCTCCTTTCTCGAGGAACACCTGCAACTGACGGAACTCGTTCATCGCTGGTCCCCCCTGGAAGACCGGGACTGGGAAAGGGAGTGGATGAAACACTACCAGCCTATTCAGTGCGGCCTGCACCTGTGGATTTGCCCAAGCTGGATTGCGCCACCAAATCCTGACGCTGTAAACCTGCTGCTGGATCCGGGGCTTGCTTTTGGTACCGGCACCCACCCAACCACCTTTCTGTGCCTGCAGTGGCTCGACAGCGTTGACCTGGCCGGAAAGAGCGTCACCGATTACGGATGTGGCTCGGGCATTCTTGCCATCGCCTCATTGTTGCTGGGCGCCTCCTCAGCAACCTGTGTCGATATCGACCCTCAGGCGCTGAGCGCGACCCTCGACAACGCCGAACGCAACCACCTTGAAGCTCAGAAAGTTGCTGTTTATTTACCGGAACAGGCACCACAGCAAGCCACTGATTTGGTTATCGCCAACATCCTTGCAGGCCCTCTGGTTGAGCTGGCACCCAAACTCGCCGGCCTCACCAATCCAGGGGGAAAACTCTGTCTGTCCGGGCTGATAGAACAGCAGGCTGAAGAAGTGATGGCCAGCTATACCGACTGGTTTGACTTCGACCCACCCGCACAACAGGAACAATGGGTCCGACTTACGGCTGTCAAGCGCTGAGTCATGCCGATAGAATAGACTTACATTTTCCGGACGACCTGCCGTCGATGAATGAGATAGTCACTCGTTGCCCGGGCTGCTCGGTATCCTTCCGCGCCATGCCAGCCCAACTGCAAGCCGCCAATGGCCTGGTGCGATGTGGCGCCTGCCTGCTGGTCTTTAATGCCAGAGAAAACCTGGTCGAAAACCCCATTGCCGGGTTCCCCGCCGCACCAGCTCCCCAAACCGCCATCGGCGACGATGAGGGCGACTTCCTCATTCACGACGACATGGATACTGACCTGCTCACCGGGAGCACTGAACAGGTGGAACTCAACCCCAACGCCAACCCAGCGGTAGCGGCAGCGGAGTCAGTGGAAGATGTTGCCGGGGAAGACCTGATGAGCGGCATCGACCTTTCTGCCCCCACATCAGCAGACAACCCGACCACTCCAGCCGCACCCTTTGTGGCGGCACCAGCAACACCAGTCCAGAGCAGCGAACTGTTAAACCTGGAAGGCATCGATATCAGCCTGCCTGAAGCCGAAGCCGAAGCCGAAGCCGAAGCCGAAGCCGAAGCCGAAGCCGAAGCCGAAGCCGAAGCCGAAGCCGAAGCCGAAGCCGAAGCCGAAGC
>SBGI01000230.1 GCA_006227015.1 Gammaproteobacteria bacterium | reverse complement strand
AGCGAGCCAAATCTTGCGAGCGAGCTCTTCGGTCTTGTCAATAGCATTCTTAATCTCTGCCATAGTAGTATCTCCGGTAGCAGTTGGTAATGAGCGGTTTGCTCTGTAACTTACAGGCACAATATTGAAAATTTTTAGAAAACGCATACTAAAAACAGAAGTTTCTTCAAAAAATGCAATTTTTTTCATCTGATGGAAATCGGTCATGAAAAGGCGTGAGCACATTTTGTTGGTGAGCCTGGAGTTGTTTAACAACGAAGGAGAGTCGAATCTGTCCGCGGTCGATATTGCCAATGAACTGGATATCAGCCCGGGAAACCTCTACTACCATTTCAAAGGCAAAGATGAGCTGGTGACAGAACTCTACCAGCGTTTCGAAGCGGGTGTTGAGTCTCTCTTGCAAGAGGGGTTGCAGGCAAAATCCACACTGGAAGAATACTGGCTGCATCTCTACGTCTTGCTTGAGCATATCTACAACTACCGGTTTTTCTTCCGGAATATTTCCGACTTGCTGCAAAAATATCAAAGTATTGATCCACGTTTCCGGCGTCTGATGGAGCAGCAGTCTCGGTGGGTGGAGCAGTTGTTGACAGGGTTGCTGGAAGAGGGTGTTATCGCCGATCCCAACCTGGCCGCTGAACGGGTCAAGCATCTGACGGATAACATCATGTTGCTTTTTACCCACTGGTTTCAGTTCCAGGTTCTACGCAACAGAAAGCTGGAACAACACGACTTTATCCAGAGCGCTATTTTACAGATCATGACCCTGTTGGCGCCGTATATGGGAAATCTGCAATTGCAGTTTATGGAGGCCTGCCTGGAACTTTACCAGCGGGAGAAACAGGGCTAGCATCCGTCACTCTATGTTGGCATTGAGCCGACAAGAAAATAAATGAATAAATAAAAGGGCAGAAGTTAATGAGCCATATTTGTATTTCACGTCACCACACAATGGATCGGGAACATGTTCACAGCATGACCCAGGAACTGGGTGAAAAGCTGAAGAGCAAGTTCGGTGGTGATTACCGCTGGGAGGGAGATGTTGTTCACTACAAGTACAGCGGCGTCGATGCCAAAGTCAGTTTTGACGAATCCCACCTTGAAGTGAACGTTAAACTGGGTCTGCTGATGTCAGCCCTCAAGGGGATGATTGAGGCTGAGGTCAACAAGTACCTGGACGAACACGTGTCCTGAACATGGTGCCCCGTCCAAGCTAAAGTTGCCGCTGTCATCTCGGCTCCCTATCCACCATATCTTTTTTGCCCCTGAAAAATGTTTGATGTAATGGGCGCATTTTTATTCGTCACGTTGTGATGGTTCATACAGGTTTCATTTGATGTGATCTGCCCGCTCCAGTCTTCCGTAGTGTCATTAGGTTCTGCAGTACAAGGATCTTAATAACAACACTATGGAGAGATGTTATGAACTACAAACAATTGTCTAAAGTCTTATCAATCATGTTAATCGGTGTGGGTGCCAGTTTTTCATGGGCGGCAGACCATCGTGAAGCACCGCTGATCCGCGAGGACGCGGCTGGAGATATTGCCGATCTCTATGCCTTCACCAGTCCGGAAAATGCGGACAACCTGGTGCTGGCGATGACGGTTAACCCTTTTTCTGTCCCGGCCGAAGCACCTACCTATACTTTTTCCCCTTTTGTTGACTACCGGTTCCTGATCGATACCTCCGGCGATGCAAAAGAGGAGATACGCATACGATTGGCATTCAGCAACCCCGCGGAAGGGGCGCAAACATTTACCCTGAACATGGGAGATCGTGTGGTGTCCGGAGAGGTCACTATACCGACAGTGGCACCAGCTGCCGAAACACCACTTGTTACCGAGGTGGGGGGGATAAAGGTTTTTGCCGGTCCCCGGGATGACCCGTTCTTTTTTGATGTAGTGGGTTTTCAAAGAGTCTTGGGAGGCTCTGGTGGTTTTGAGGGTGTGGATGATTTTGCCGGGTTTAATACTTCGGCCATTGTGGTGGAAATCCCTTATGCCCTGTTGACGGATGATATGGAGGCCCCCATGCAAATCTGGGCGGAGACGCGACGTGATCGCAATATGATTGAAGTTCGCGAGGACGGAACGATCTCCGACAAGTTGCAAACCAAGCATTCGGAACGCATGGGCAACCCGGCAGTTAATACAGCGTTGGTTCCTCTGGCAGAGAAGGATGCTTTCAATGCGGGCAATCCAGAAGATGATGCTCAGGACTTTGCCGGGACGCTTGTTGCCAGCTTAACGGGCCTGGGTACCAGCCCCGACAATATTGGTGTGCTGGCCTCTGTTGCGGTACCGGATACGCTCAAATTGGTTCCTGCCCAGCAGACCACTTATCCCAATGGGCGCGCCCTGGAAGATGATGTGATAGATACGCTGTTTTTCTTCATTTTCAACCAGGCAGGCGTAAGCGACGGTGTGGATGGGAACGACAAGGCATTTGCGCTGGAATTTCCCTATCTGGCAGACCCTCACCAGCCAGCATTGTAGCCATGCATTATTTTGGGGGTGAGATGAGAAGCAGCGGGAGGCGTTGTGTCCCCCGCTGCCTCTTGTTTGTATGCCTGTGTCAGGTTGCCTTGACAGTGATGGCGGGTGTTTCGATGAAGGCTGTGGCACATGGGTTTCATGAGCCACAGCCGGATCAAAATGCAGTGATAAACAATAAAACACTGCAGTTTTGGGAACAGCGCTATCAACAGCGTCCAGATAATGTGATTACTCTATCGCATCTGGCAAAGTTCTTTCTCGACCGAGCGCGTCAAACACAGCGGCATGATGATTATCGTCAGTCTGAAACCTACTTCACTGAATGGTTGGCCATAGCCCCCAAAAGTATCGGGGGTAGAACGGGCCTGGCTTATGCCCTTGTTGGGCAACATCGATTTGCTGAAGCTCTTGAACATGCCCGCACGGTGGTCAGGTTATCCCCTGGTGAGTCGTCGGCGATGGCACTGATAGGGGATATCCATCTCTCGTTGGGTAATCTGCAAGAAGCGGAGATGGCCTATGAGTTTCTTGCCAACAGGGACGGAGGCAACGATGCGTTGGTCAGGCTGGCCTCGCTCTATGAGGCACGGGGAGATTATCAGCGTGCGTTTTCGCTGACTAAGTCAGCCTGTGATGACCAGAGTTCAGTGGGGAGTGCGGGTTATCGGAATTGGTGCCTGACCCGCCTGGGCGAAATCAGCTTGCTGCTGGGGTCAAGTGCAGAGGCCGAAAGATACTTTTCTCAGGCGGTTGCCCAAAGCGAGGTGTCGACGGTTGCATCGTGGCGGCTGGGCGTTCTTCAGGCGCGTTGCGGAAAAATGCAGTCTGCTAGACAGCTGCTCCAAGAGCTGGCGTCTAGGGATCCCAGACCGAGGCACTGGATAGCCTTGGGTGATGCTCACCGACAGATAGCGGAGTTAAGTGAAGCCGAAGCACTGTATAAAAAAGCTGAGCAAAGAATGGAAAGTGACGTCGAGCGGGGAGACATAGGGCATATACGGGAACTGGCAGAGTTTTGGTTGAGCGACCGGCTGGGACAGAATCGCCTTGAGCGCCACCTCAAAGCGTTGACATTGGCGGAGAGGGATCTTCAAGAGGTGCGCCAAGATGCCGGTGCTTATCTGACGCTAGCTTGGGCCCACTATCGACTGGGTCAATACGAAAAAGCCGGGCAGGCGGTTAGCCGAGCTTTGAGTGATGGTAGTCGTGATCCCGAATGGCTGTTGCGCGGCGCCATGATTTTTCATGCGGGCGGTGATCGCGGGTTGGCTCAAAAACTGTATGGACAAGTTGATCAGGACACTGCAGCAGTGCCTCAAGAATTGCTGACGGCTGCCAGGCAGCTTTTTTTAAGCGATGGAGCTCACAGGGCATCGACTTTTTGAGGGGCTCAGCACGCGGAAGGTGTTGGCTAACTAGCTGAAAATAAGTGGTACCAGAGGCCGGACTCGAACCGGCACGCTTTTAAGGGCGGGGGATTTTGAATCCCCTGTGTCTACCAATTTCACCACTCTGGCACAGGGGC
>SBGI01000137.1 GCA_006227015.1 Gammaproteobacteria bacterium | reverse complement strand
CAAAAAGCAAGTTTAAAAGGGCCCATAGCTCAGTTGGTTAGAGCAGGCGACTCATAATCGCTTGGTCGCAGGTTCAAGTCCTGCTGGGCCCACCACTTCCCATCACCTTTTTTTGACCGCCTTTTTTACATTTTCAGAGAGGTTCTCTCAACCTCCATAAAAAATATCCATCTTGACCATATCTCTAGGCCTTTTATAGTAGATATCCCGACACGAGCTACCCTGAAATGGTCAAAAGCCGCCCAAACATAGCCCCTTAACAAATTGATTGAGTATCCCCAAAATAGAGGACACACATTGCCCCCTGCCTTGCACTCTATCATCAGGCAACGGTCCAGGCTGGCGTATAACCAGACGACAATCCAGGATAGGAAAGGAAATGATCACAGCAAATGAAGCCATTCAACGTCTGAAAGAGGGTAATCAGCGCTTTGTCTCGGGTGTCCGCAGTGTCGATACCATCGTCAAACAGATGCAAAGAGCCGATTTCGTCGAAGGCCAGGCGCCCTTTGCTGTCATTTTGGGCTGTTCCGATTCTCGGGTCCCTGCTGAAATCGTGTTCGATCAGGGCCTGGGAGACCTGTTTGTCATCCGTGTTGCCGGCAATATTGTCGCGCCGTCCCAAGTTGGCAGTGTTGAATTTGCTGTTGAGCAATTTGGCACACCTCTGGTGGTGGTGTTGGGCCATACGATGTGCGGCGCAGTCAGGGCCACCATTAACGAGCTGGAAAAACCTTCAGCTGAAGCATCGTCAAACCTCCTATCCATTGTCAACCGCATCAAGCCAACCGTAGAACCCCTGTTTGCAACAGAGCTGAAGAATGATGCCGAAAAATTGATGGCGTTATCCATCCGCGCCAATATTCTCGCAGCGGTGAATCACTTACGACACGGCTCTCAGATTCTCGAGCAATTGGTTAACCGCGGTGAAGTTGAAATTGTCGGGGCGGAATACTCCCTTGAAACCGGGGAAGTGCTGTTTATCGATTAATTATTGAAGAACCGGCTACCCAAAGCCCTCAGTAGCTCACCAGATGAGTTGCACTGGGGTCGCAGTGCTTACTTTAAGGTGTTTTGAGCAGATCTCGGGCCGTCATGTGGCCTTTGCTACCACGGCATAAAGAGGGTCGCCAGACCTTGGGCTGCGGTCCATCATTTCGATATTCTCAAAACAGCCGGCTTCTTCCAGAAAGTGCCTGATCAAATGGGCGCGTTGGTCGTCCTGCAGGTGTAACCAAGCCGCCGTTGCCTTGGTTTCGAACAGGCGGTTGGAATAGGTGATTACCAGCGGTGCGCCGCTTTTCATCACTCTGCCCAGGTCGCCGAGCACCTCGACAGGATTGGTCAGGTAGTCGATAGAGACACAAATTGCTGCAGCATCAAACTGGTTATCCATAAAAGGCAATCTGGGTTGGCGATTGAGATCCTGCACCATCCAATCATCCAGTTGGCGATTGTTCGCCATTTCCCGGTCGTTCATGCCAAGCCCGATCACCTTGCTGTAGTGGCGGTCTTCCGGCAGATGACTGAGAAAGCTGCTCATCAGATCCAGAATTTCGCCATTCTCAGGGAAGTACTCCCGATACAGTTGCGTAACGGCATCAATGGCGCCGGGATCAATATGGCTGACAAAGCGTGGAACGCGATAAAAAGCCTGATCATCACCCTCGTCATGCCGCCTGAAAGAATCCTCGGACAGAGTAAATTTATATCTTTTATCAAAACTCATGGCCGGAAGCCTAAACCGCCTCGACGTTGAGGTAAAGATTCGCAAGACCAAATCAATGCATGACGTACACACCCCTGCCTTGACCTTTGAGACAGATGAACTGTACTTGTTAAGAGCGGAAGATTAATCAACGGAGTGCTATCTCCGGGAGTGGCGACCATGGTAAAACATACCAAGCAACCGCAAGCGGTTGATAACCTGGTGGTGCATCATTTGAAATTATGCCGGGCAAAAGACGACGATGTACAAAGAGCCATTATTGATCTCGGTAACCGCTTTCCCTTTGACCTGGTTTCTTTTGACGAACAACGCCGTGTGCTCAATCTCGCTTATGATGCCTCACGCCATAATGAGCAGGGCGTAAAAGTGCTGTTACAGGAGCATCACCTGAGTATCAGCCACGACTGGTGGACTCACTCTCCCGATGGTTACAACTGGTTGATCGGACACAAGCGTCAGGGCAAACTCCATCACTAATCCGCCGGTCGTATCGATTGAGCACATAACAATAAATCCAACTGAGGCAGCATATGGAGCCGACACATGTTCTCGAAGTAGTGGACATGGGCATCGACACCCACCAGGAACCCGTGGTTTACATGCGCGAAGACTGCGATATCTGCCGGGCAGAAGGGTTTACCGCCAGCAGCCGCCTGACACTCAGTGCCAACGGGCGAACCCTAATTGCGACCCTGAACGTAGTAGAAAATCATGTCCTGCCCGTGGGGCGTGTGGGGCTGTCAAAAGTCGCCATGCAACAACTCCACATTAAATCCGGCAACCGGGTACTGGCCCAGCACACCCCAGTACTCACTTCACTGAGTCTGGTAAGAAAAAAAATTTACGGTCACCCCCTGAATCAGGATGAAATAACCCGCATCATCACCGATATCAGTGCCCACCGTTACAGCGATATTGCCATTGCCAGCTTTCTCAGTGCCTGTGCAGGCAACCGCCTGGATGTAGACGAAATTACCGCCCTCACCAAGGCCATGGTGGCCTGTGGCAAACGCCTTGAGTGGCCCGGGCAGAATCGAGTATTCGACAAACACTGTATCGGCGGCCTACCCGGCAACCGAACCTCACCCATTGTGGTATCCATTGTCAGTGCCGCCGGTTTGGTTATCCCCAAAACCTCGTCCCGCGCAATCACGTCCCCTGCCGGTACCGCGGACACCATGGAAACGCTTACCAACGTCAACCTGAAGCTGTCTGAAATTCAGCGGGTCGTCAGTGAAACCGGCGCCTGTCTCGCCTGGGGTGGTGGCGTCAACCTAAGCCCGGCAGATGATCTGTTGATTCGCATAGAGCGAGCGCTGGATCTGGACGGCGAAGGTCAGTTAATCGCGTCCGTGCTCTCGAAAAAAATTGCTGCCGGCTCTACCCACACGGTTATCGATATTCCTGTGGGAGCAACTGCGAAAATCCGCACCCAGGAAGAAGCCGGTCGTCTGGCCTCACTGTTTACTGAAGTGGGCACGGCCTGTGGCCTGGTAACCCGCTGTGTAATCACTGACGGCAGCCGACCGGTGGGCTCTGGTATCGGCCCGGTGGAAGAAGCACGGGATATCCTGGCGGTCTTGCAGGATGTGCCCGAGGCGCCTCAGGACTTGCGTCAGCGCTCTCTGGTGCTGTCAGCTCATTTGCTGGATATGGCCCAGGGCAGCGGGCTGCAGACCTGTCTGCAGCAAGCAGAAGAACTGCTGGCAAACGGCGGAGCCTGGAAGCAGTTCCAGCGAATCGTCCGTGCCCAAGGTTGGAGTAAAACTCTGCCTACAGCTCACTACCAACACACCGAACCCGCTGACGTCAGCGGCGTGGTAACTGCGATAGATAACCGGCGACTGGCCCGGGTGGCCAAGCTGGCCGGAGCCCCATATCACCCGGCAGCCGGGCTGAGACTGGCGGTCAACGTGGGTAGCGAAATACGTGCCGGTGAAACACTGTTTACTCTCTTGAGTGAAAGTAAGGGTCAACGGGATTACGCCCTGGAGTTCTACCACGATAACGGCCCCATCTTTACCATTGATGAAACATCATGAGCCAACTCCCTAGCCCCTCCCCCATTCTGTTTTCCCTGGACCAGCATCCCTTGTTGCCACCCTTGTGTGATCAGCTACAGGGACGTATCGGTTCCCTGGAAACGCGGCAGTTTCCGGATGGTGAAACTTATCTTCGTGTGACCACACCGGTAGCCGGAAAAGACTGTATCGTGGTGGCCAACCTGGCCCACCCCAACGATAAATTTCTACCGCTCGTTTTCCTGCTGAATACCCTGAAGGAACTGGGGGCTCGCTCGGTGGGAGTG
>SBGI01000204.1 GCA_006227015.1 Gammaproteobacteria bacterium | reverse complement strand
ACCGTCTCTGTCAATATCATTAAAGACAATCCAGCCTTGTTCCCAGCCAATGGCTGAATCCATACAGGTGCCAACACCGGAACTATCTACACCTGAGCTGATACACATGGTGACGGACTGATTGCGCTTTGCAGCCAACGACCGGGCATGGTTAATACTGGCGATAAAATTATTGGTCTCAGTAGAAAGCCTGTTCTCGATGATCGTTGTTCTGAAAAAGGGCACCCCCAAGGCTAAAATGATGGCCACCAACGCTATGGTGATCATCAATTCAATGATGGTAAATCCCTTGATCTTCGTTTTTGTATCCATGACGCCTCTATAGCAAATCAATTTTAGCGTTTCGCGCCCTTCCGACTGGCGGACAAATAGCAAGACGAATCACTATTGACTTCGATATACCGGTCGAAAACTCCGACAAATGGTCTGCTTGTAGCCAAAAAAAATGGCTCATATTTTTCTAACGAAGCTCTTTTGGCATGGAAAAGCTGATGTTTTCTTCCCTTCCTTCAACTTCAACAGGTTCCACACAACCCAGCTCTTTCAGGGTACTTACAACAGCTTTAACCAGCACTTCCGGGGCTGACGCACCCGCTGTAACACCGACTTTTTGCTTTCCCTTGAGCCAGTCAGGATTTATATCCGCGGCACTATCAATCAGGTAAGCACTGGAACCACAGCGGTGAGCCAATTCTCGCAGCCGGTTAGAGTTTGAACTATTGGGGGAGCCAACAACCAGAACCAGGTCACATTCCAAAGCAAGCTGCTTCACTGCATCCTGGCGGTTTTGAGTGGCATAGCAGATATCATTCTTTTTCGGACCGGTGATCGCAGGAAATTTGGCTTTCAGTGCGTCGATCACCTTAGACGTATCATCCATTGATAGAGTGGTTTGGGTAACATACGTCAACTGCCAGGGCTGTTTCACCTCCAGACTGGAGACATCCTCTTCATTTTCCACCAAATAAATACTGCCGCCCATACTGGTGTCGTACTGCCCCATGGTTCCCTCTACCTCGGGGTGACCCTGGTGCCCGATCAGTACGCATTCACGACCTTCGCGGCTATAACGGACCACTTCCAAGTGCACCTTGGTCACCAGCGGGCAGGTGGCATCGAAAACTTTTAGCTGCCGTTCTTCTGCTTCTTTTCTAACGGCTTTTGATACTCCGTGGGCGCTAAATACCACAATAACGCCATCCGGGATCTCATGCAGTTCATCCACAAACACAGCACCACGCTGTCGTAGTGTGTCTACCACAAACTTGTTATGAACGACTTCGTGTCGCACATAAATAGGGGCTCCAAATATGTCCAGAGCCCGATTGACAATATCTATAGCCCGATCAACTCCTGCACAGAAACCACGGGGATTTGCCAGCCTGATCTCCATCAGTGGGTCACCGCTGGTACCACATCGACGATTTTCACGGCAAAGGTAATCGTGTGCCCTGCCAGCGGGTGATTAAAGTCGACCATCACGGTATCGCCTTCCACTTCGCTCACCACACCGGGCAACTCAGCCTGATTGGCATCGGCAAACGACAGCATTAACCCCGGTGCCAGCTCCATATCCTCGTCAAAATCCTTGCGGGAAAACCGTTGGATATTACTTGAGTTATGGGGCCCGAAGCCCTGCTCAGGACTAATATTAAACGTTGCTTCCTCTCCAGGCTTCAGGCCAAACAGTGCCTCCTCAAATCCCGGAAGCATATTGCCATCGCCTACAACAAATGTTGCAGGCTTGGCTTCAAAGTTTGAGTCCACTTCCGAACCATCTTCCAGCGCAAGAGAAAAATGCAAAGTGACTTTGGTGTTTGCTCCCACAGGCAGTTCAGAAATATCTGATAGATCACTCATATTTTGTATCCTCCAGCTCGTTATCTTTTCCGGATAACAGGCTTTCCAGTATCAGTAATATCGCCCCACAGGTAATCGCCGAATCAGCAATGTTGAATGCTGGCCAGTGATAACCCTGATAGTAAACATCTATAAAATCAATCACATAACCATGTGTCAGGCGATCCCAGACATTTCCCAGCGCACCGCCCAGCACCAGGGCAAGGGCGAGGCCAAGCAGCTTCTGCGGAGGCTTGATTTTCCAGATCCAAAAAACGATAAACAGGCTGACAATAAAGCCCAGCAGGGTAAAAAACCAACGCTGCCACCCGCCGGCGTCACTCAGAAAGCTAAACGCAGCGCCTAAATTGTGAACCAGCGTGAGATTAAAGAACGGCAGAACACTCAGAGTCTCACCGTACTGAAACAGACTCGAAACCAGCTGCTTGCTCCATTGGTCCAAAACAATCACCACAAGCGCCACAAAATACCAGCGCGTAACATGCCAACCTGGACGAGTCATTGGCTCATCAACTCAGGCATACAGGCGCTGTTCACCCGCACCCTCAACGTTATCAACACATCGACCACATAACTCCGGATGTTCTGTGCTAGTGCCAACATCAGGCCGATGGTGCCAGCAGCGTACACACTTCCCATAGCTGGTTTTCTCGGTGGCGAGCTTTAAGCCCTCCATCTCAGTGGTTTCAGTATGGCCAGCTTCGCTGATGGGCTTCACCTGGGCATCAGATGTGATCAGTACAAAGCGCAACTCATCTCCCAGCTTGGCCAGCGCAGATTCCAGCTCGGTATCTGCATACAGGCAGACCTCGGCCTCCAGCGTTTTTTGAATACCGACCTCTTTCTTACCTTCCAGCACTTTATTGACGGCATTGCGGGCTTTGGATATCAGGGCCCAGTCAGTATCGGTAATGCCACCTTCCTCTACCTTGGGCAGCGGCCACCATTCCTGCAGGAACACAGAGCTGGAACGCTCACCGGGAAGGTAGCTCCAGATTTCATCGGCGGTAAAACTCAGAATGGGCGCGATCCAACGCACAAAGGCTTCGGCAATGTGATAAATCGCCGATTGCGCTGAGCGTCGTGCCAGTGAGTCTTTCTGACAGGTATATTGGCGATCCTTGATGATATTGAGGTAAAAACCACCCATATCCGTCACACAGAAATTATGCAATTTCTGATAGATGTGGTGGAACTGATAGTTCTCATATGCGGCCAGTATCTCTGTCTGCAGTTTGTCTGCTCGCCTTACAGCCCACTGGTCCAGAGCCAGCATTTCGTCAATGGCAACCAAGTCCGTCTCGGGATCAAAACCATCCAGGTTTGAAAGCAGGAATCGGGCAGTATTGCGAATGCGGCGATAGGAATCAGCCGTGCGCTTGAGAATCTCGTCCGAAACGCTCATCTCGCCGCTGAAATCGGTCGCCGCCACCCACAAGCGCAAGACATCAGCACCCAGATCATTAACCACCTGCTGAGGTGACATGACGTTACCGAGTGACTTGGACATCTTGCGACCGTCTGCATCTACGGTAAAACCATGGGTCAATACGGCTTTGTAAGGAGCATTGCCCTTGATGGCAATGGCGGTCTTCAATGAAGACTGGAACCAGCCTCGGTGCTGATCCGAGCCTTCCAGGTACAGATCCGCAGGGGAGCGCAATTGTTCCCGGGCATCCAGCACTGCCGAGTGGGTCACTCCGGAATCAAACCACACATCCAGGGTATCCGTGACTTTGTTGTACTGGCCAGCATCAGTGCCTAGCAGTTCTTCAGCATCCAGGTCATACCAGGCGTCAATACCGCCCTCTTCGACCCGCTTGGCCACGGCCTCAATCAGTGCCGGAGTGTTCGGATGGATTTCTCCGGTTTCCTTATGCACAAACAGGGCAATGGGCACGCCCCAGGTGCGCTGCCGGGAAATACACCAGTCGGGGCTGTTTTCCAGCATCGCCTCAATACGCGCCTGACCCCAGGAGGGATGCCAAACTACATCTTTAATGGCCTCTTTTGCTTTATCCAGCAGACCGTTCTGGTGCATACCGATAAACCACTGTGGGGTTGCGCGGTAGATCAGAGGCGTCTTTGTACGCCAGCAGTGGGCATAACTGTGTGTAATTTTTCCACAAGAGAGCAGTTTGCCCCGCTCACGCAACAGCTCAACCACTTGCTCATCGACTTTGTAGACGTGCTCGCCAG
>SBGI01000274.1 GCA_006227015.1 Gammaproteobacteria bacterium | reverse complement strand
GCCTGGTGGGTCATTGGTGACCGGACACAGGCGCCATCCGGGGCCGGCTTTGCACTGGAAAACCGTATCGCCACCACCCGCGTCTACGCAGACCACTATGCGCGGGCTAAAGTCTTCAGGCTGGCCGGGTTCTTCCGCGCTTTCCGCGATGCCCTGCTGGGCCTGCGGGAAGAAGAGGACAGCCGGGTAGGCATTCTCACACCGGGCCCGATGAACGACACCTACTTCGAGCATGCCTACATTGCCCGCTATCTGGGCTTTATGCTGCTTGAAGGTGAAGATCTCACCGTTCGCAACGGGCAGTTGATGGTCCGCACCGTGGCCGGACTCAGGCCAGTGAGCGTTTTGTGGCGCAGGCTCGATGCAAACTGGGCCGACCCCCTGGAACTGGATGAAAGTTCTCGCCTGGGTACCGCTGGCCTGCTTGGAGCCGTACGCTCTGGCAATGTCACTATGGTCAATGCACTGGGTTCCGGGGTGCTCGAAACACGCGCCCTGCTGGCCTTTCTGCCCCGTATCTGCAAGGCCTTGACCGGACAGCCATTAACACTGCCCAATATCGCCACCTGGTGGTGCGGCCAGGCAAAAGAGCGGAATTACGTGAAGGAAAACGCCCAGCGAATGACCATCGGCAATGCGTTCGCCACCCGCCCACCTTTTGACCTAGACGATGTGTCTGCGGTTGCGGGCACGTTTAATCGCGACATAAAACAAACCATTGATTCATGGATTGACGAGGGTGCACAACATCTGGTCGGTCAGGAAGCCGTAACGCTTTCCACCACCCCCGCCTTTGATGGGGACCGACTGGTCCCCAGGCCAATGAACCTGAGGGTCTTTTTGGTACGAACACCGGATGGCTGGCAGGTAATGCCCGGCGGCTTTGCCCGCATTGGACCCTCCAGTCATTCCGCAGCGCTGGCGCTGCAGAGAGGGGGTTCCGTTGCCGATGTCTGGGTAATGAGCAAGGAGTCCGTGCCAACGGAAACCATGCTGGGCTCCAGCTCAGGACCTTTTACTCGTCAACAACCTGGCGTATTGCCCAGCCGAGCTGCAGATAATCTCTTCTGGCTCGGCCGCTATGTTGAGCGGGCCGAACATACCATCCGCCTGTTGCGCGCCTACCATATTCGCCTGGCAGAATCCGGCGCTGAACTAACTCCACTGTTGGAGCACCTTGCTCAGTTCCTGGACGAGATGGATACCGATGTCGCGGAGGGATTACCCACCAGTGTGGTTAACACCCTGGCTTCTGCAAACTATGCCGCCGGTCAGGTCCGGGACCGATTCTCCGTCGATGGCTGGCTGGCACTGCACGACCTGGTGAAAACCGTCCGCAATATGACTCAGACGGTAACTCCAGGTGATGACATGGCAAGGGCCATGGGTGTACTGCTGCGTAAACTTTCCGGCTTTTCCGGTCTGATCCATGAAAACATGTATCGTTTCACCAGCTGGCGCTTCCTCAGTATTGGGCGCAGTCTGGAAAGGGCCCTTTCCCTGACAAATATGCTGTCATCCTTCACCCATGAGAGCGCACCCGATGGTTGCCTGGACATGGCTATCGAAGTTGCGGATAGCGCCATGACCCACCGCCGCCGTTATGCAGTTGCCACCAACCGCGAGACTGTTATCGATCTGCTGGCCTTGGACCCGTTAAACCCCCGGGCCATCATTTACCAACTAAACGACATGTCCAGCCATATCAACTTCCTGCCCAGCAGCGAGCAGAACCGACAGCTGAACCCCCTGCAGCGCACCATGCTGCAAACCCACACCAGTCTGGAGCTACATACACCGGAATCCCTCAGCACCTCTGCCCTGTATGACCTGGGGACCGAGATCGCAAGCCTGTCTGAGCACCTCAGTGCTTCGTACCTGCGTTAAGGCATCCGGAATGCTATACGACATCAGCCTCAAAATTACCTACAAGTACGACAACGATGCCAATGCCAGTCGCCACATTGTCAGGCTGGTGCCCGCCGATCTCGCAGGCGAACAACGACTGGTGGCGGGAACACTGACCGTACGACCCAAGCCCGATGAATGGATTAACCGGGTAGATTTTTTTGGCAATAACAATGTGGAGCTGGCATTTCTCGACCTTCACCGCGAAATCACTTTCTCTGTACAGGCGCGCATTGAGCGTATGGACAGTGTTGCCTACCTGAATATGTCACCCCGACTCTCGGAGCTGAACAGGGAAATCGAGACGTACCAGAATGTGGGGCCCTGGTCACCCCATCATTTCCTCGGCCCCTCTCTCAGGGTTCCTATAGAAGCCGTTACAACAAAATATGCACAGAAATTGCTGGCCAGCGATGTCAGCGTGCTTGACGCCATCAAAACCATTGGCAAGGCACTGTATAAGGATATGCACTACGACCCGGAGGCCACAACAGTGGAGACTCCGATGCTCGAGGCCTTCCAGAATCGCCACGGCGTCTGCCAGGACTTTTCACACATCATGATTGCCTGTCTTCGCGGCATCGGCATCCCCGCCGGTTATGTCAGTGGCTTCCTGCGCACCATACCTCCGGAGGGTAAAGAACGCCTCGAAGGGGCCGATGCCATGCATGCCTGGGTGCGCGCCTGGTGTGGTAGTAATATGGGCTGGGTCGAATTCGACCCAACCAATGACATGATGGCGGGCAGCGATCATGTCGTCATCGCCCGTGGTCGCGACTACTCTGACGTCGCACCCATTAAAGGGGTCATGCGCACCCACGGGGAGCACTCCAGCAAGCAATCTGTGGATGTCGTCCCCGTACCGGAAAAACCCTGAAACCAGAACACTGTCGCAAAAAAAGACTGTAACTTTTTGCATTTTTCTATAGACTTATAGATTCTATAGCTTTATAGAATTTTGCCTCGGTCATGACAACTCCCCGCACCACATCAAGCCGCTACCGGCAACAGCACCAGCGTGCAATTGCTGCAGCAGCCACGGTGTTTGCCCAAAAAGGGTTTCATGGCGCCACCACCCAGGACATTGCCAATGAAATGGGTATCCAGCAGGGGAGCCTCTACTACTACTTCAACAGTAAGGAAGCCGCACTGGAAGAGGTCTGCCTGTTGGCGCTGCGGGATTATGTGTCTCACATGGAAGCACTGACGGCACAAGCAGGATCGTTTGTCGACAAGCTGGGGGAGGCCATTCACTCACACCTGGCAAGTTATCGAACGCACCATGAAGCCATGAAGGTACACAATGAACAACGGCTGTATCTGGCAGATGCGAGGCGTGAACAACTCAAAGTTCTGGGTTCACGGTACCGGGAACTTCTGGAAGCACTATTTAACGATGGTGTGAACGACGGCATTCTGAACCCCCGCCTCGACTGCCGTTTTAGTGCCCGCTCCCTCATCGGACTGTGCAACTATTGGGGAGTGATGCTACTGCGGGACAGCCATCTCGAACTCGAAGACATCTGTTCAAAGTGCCTGGAACTGACACTTTACGGTTGTTTGCCCCACCCTGAACCACACAACTGAATTCAGAAACAGCAACAAAAGGATTGCCCTATGACTCAACAGATTGCCACAAATGTGCACTGGCACCACGGGGAAGTGACTCGCGAGGATCGCAACCGTCTCATGGGACAGCGTGGCGCCACGCTCTGGTTTACCGGCCTGTCAGGCAGCGGAAAAAGTACCGTATCCGTGGCGCTGGAAAGCGCCCTCTACGAGCACGGCAAACTGGCCTACCGTCTGGATGGCGACAATATTCGCCTCGGGATTAACAAAAACCTCGGCTTCAGTGCCGACGACCGCACGGAAAATATCCGGCGTATTGGCGAGGTGGCAAAACTGTTTGCCGATTCAGGGCTTATTTCGCTGTCCAGTTTTATCAGCCCCTACCGGGCTGACCGGGACCAGGTCCGCAAGCTCCATGAGGAGTCCGGTTTTGATTTTATAGAAGTGTTTGTAGACTGCCCTCTAACCGAAGCGGAAAAACGCGACCCGAAAGGGCTCTATAAAAAAGCCCGCGCCGGAGAGATTAAAAACTTCACAGGTATTGACGATCCCTACGAAGCTCCGGAAAATCCCGAAATTCATTTGCG
>SBGI01000091.1 GCA_006227015.1 Gammaproteobacteria bacterium | reverse complement strand
TTAGTGTCAAAAAACTTTGGTGACAAACTGGTGATTGCGATTTCTTCGCGGGCACTGTTCAACCTGGATGAGAGTCACCAGGTCTACGAGAAAGAAGGGCTGGAAGCCTATTCCCGCTACCAGGTGGAACACGAGGATGAACTGCTGGAGCCCGGTGAAGCTTTTCCCCTGGTAAAAAAGCTGTTGCGTATCAATGAGAAGCTTGAGGGAGAGCCCCGCGTAGAAGTTATTCTCCTGTCCCGTAATTCGGCGGATACCGGTCTCAGGGTGTTTAATTCCATTGAACACCATGGCCTCAATATCACCCGTGCTGCATTCTGTGGCGGTGAAAGCCCGTACCGCTATGTGGCCGCATTTGGCTGCCACCTGTTTCTGTCCACCAATGCAGAGGATGTCTGCAACGCCCTGGATAATGGCGTGGCAGCGGCAACGCTGATTTCTTCAGGCTCCCGGGATCGCAAGGACGATGAGCTGCGCTTTGCCTTCGATGGTGATGCGGTACTTTTTTCCGATGAGTCCGAACGTGTCTATAAAGAAGGGGGCTTGGCGGCCTTTACCCAGAGCGAGAAGGAATCGGCCAAGCAGCCCATGAGCGGCGGCCCGTTTAAACACTTCCTGCAAGCGCTACATGCGTTACAAGCGGAGTTCCCTCCAAGAACCTGTCCTATACGAACGGCACTGGTGACAGCGCGCTCTGCGCCGGCTCATGAACGTGTGGTCAGAACCCTGCGTGCCTGGGACATTCGTATCGATGAATCCCTGTTCTTGGGTGGACTGGAAAAGGGCGCTTTTCTTAAATCCTATGGTGCCGATGTGTTTTTTGATGATCAGCAGGCCCATTGCGAGTCTGCTAAAAGTCATGTGGCGACCGGCCATGTACCCCACGGTATCGCCAACCCGCGTGCTAACTCCGGCGGCGAATCATCCTCTTAAAAAATACTGAACTTGATACCCAAACCCAGTAAAAGGAAGGCCAGAATGGATTGCAGGACACCGCTGGGCAATCTGGCGGCCAGCTTGGTGCCGAGGTGAATGGCGGGCAGTGAGCCGATCAGTAGCGAGCCGAGAAGCAACAAGTCAACATTGCCCAATATGATGAGGTGACTTAATCCGGCAATCAGCGTCAGCGGAACCGCGTGTGCAATATCAGTACCGACAATGTGCAGGGCAGGGAGCCGTGGAAACAGGATCATCAGCAGGGCGGCACAAAAGGCCCCGGCACCGACCGATGACAGGGTCACGAAGACACCCAGAAATATCCCGGCCACGAAAGTTACTTTGGTGGCATGTAGCTGGAAGAAAGAACCCACTGGGCCGCGTGGCCGGTCAGACGTATCCCGCAGTACCCGTTTGAACAGGATTACTGCCGCGGTAATGATCAGCATCACACCAAGGCTGGTGGTCAGAATTTCCTTGTATTCATCGGCATCTGTGAACACATGACTAAGCAGCTGGGCGGTAATCAGTGAAGCTGGGATACTGCCCGCTGCGAGAAAGCCAACCAGGCGCCATTGCACGCTCTTCTGTTTGGCGTGCGCGACGACACCTCCTGCCTTTGTCAGGGCGGCATAGAGAAGGTCTGTTCCGATGGCAATGTTGTAGGGGATACCCAACAAAATCAGCAGTGGCGTCATCAGTGATCCACCACCCACACCCGTCAGTCCCACAATCAGTCCGACAAATGCCCCTGACAGGATATACAGAAAAAAATCCAGCAAAATCCAATGCTTCCAAGTGCCCCAAATTTGGCTGGCAACTCTAACAATTTAAACCTATTCTTCAAAGGAATAGTTTCTTATATTTTTAGACCATCGAAGTCTAGCCGGGTGGGAACATGAAATTACAGCAGTTACGCTATATATGGGAAGTGGCCCATCACGAATTGAATGTCTCAGCCACCGCACAAAGCCTCTATACATCTCAACCCGGCATCAGTAAGCAGATACGTTTGCTGGAGGACGAGTTGGGTGTCGAGATATTCTCAAGAAGTGGCAAGCACCTGACGCGAGTGACGCCCGCGGGTGAGGAAATACTGAATGTAGCCGGTGATATCCTGCGAAAAGTCGAAAGTATCAAGCAGCTGGCCCAAGAGCATAATGATCCCAAACGCGGTAGCCTGTCCATTGCTACCACACACACCCAGGCGCGCTACGCACTGCCGGGCGTGATCGAATCATTTATCAACAAATACCCCGATGTGTCCCTGCATATGCATCAGGGGACCCCCATGCAGATCTCTGAACAGGCAGCTGACGGCGCCGTGGATTTTGCCATTGCCACCGAAGCACTGGAGCTTTTTCACGATCTGTTAATGATGCCCTGCTATCGTTGGAATCGCTGTATTCTCGTGCCCAAAGATCACCCGCTCGCACAAAACTCCACGCTGACACTGGAGGATGTGGCCAATTATCCGCTGGTGACATACGTATTCGGGTTTACCGGTCGTTCCCGGCTGGATGAAGCGTTTAACGATCGTGGTCTCGTGCCCCGCGTGGTGTTTACAGCGACGGATGCGGATGTGATCAAAACCTATGTCAGGCTGGGACTGGGTATCGGCATTGTGGCGCATATGGCTTACGATGAAGACAAAGATACTGACCTGGTGGCACTGGATGCAACGCACCTGTTCAAGTCGAGTGTGACCAGCATTGGCTTCCGCCGGGGCACTTATCTGCGGGGCTACATGTATGATTTTATCGAGTTGTTTGCGCCCCATCTGACACGGGACCGGATCGATGAGGCCTGTGCCATCCATGCCAAGGATGATCTTGAGAAGTTTTTCAGTACAGTCGAGCTACCAGAGTTGTAGCCGATGAGTGAGGAGGGTGTTATACCCTCCTGCTGAAGAGTTTGTTTAGATAAAATCCAGATCCGGATTATCGTTGAGAATTTCCTTCAGTTCGTCTTTTTCATGAGTTTTCTGATTCAACACTTCTTTGACGAACTTGAAATAGACGGTATGAATTTCCGGGGCCTGACCTTCACGCTCCACTACAAAGAAAGGGGCCCGCTCCACCTGGTAGAGTGAGGCCAGTTCCATGCCGGGGGAAGAGGGATCTCGCTCGTCTGCAATCAACACCTCGTCAATCAAGGCCATCTGGCCGGCCGCTTCCATCTTCTGCTGCACTTCCTCGCATTTTTTGCAGAGGCTGCCATCCTGTTTGATCTTTTTGACGAGGGTGATTTTCATCCACAACTCCGTTTTATTGCTTGATGTTGACCGCGTGTAGGCCACACTCTTTCTGTGTGGCTTCTTCCCACCACCAGCGGCCTTCGCGTTCGTGCTGGCCTGGGCCAGTAGGGCGAGTGCACGGCTCACAGCCGATGCTGACGTAGCCCTGATCATGCAGTTCGTTGTAGGGCACGTTATTGCTGCGGATATATTCCCACACCTGCTGGGATGTCCAGTTGGCCAACGGGTTGAACTTGGTAAGACTGTCGTCCGGGCGGGCAAAGGCCTTGTCATCCTGAATTGCAGGAATGGAGGTGCGCGTGCCAGGACTTTGATCGCGACGCTGTCCGGTAATCCAGGCATCAACGGTCAGCAGTTTGCGACGCAGGGGACCAATCTTGCGGATGCTACAGCATTCCTTGTGGTCATCCTTGTAGAAGCTGAACAGACCCTTTTCTCGCACCAGCTGGTTGACTGCATTAGAGTCGGGGAAAACCACATCGATCTCAATGCCGTAATGCTCGCGGACTTTCTCAATAAAGCGGTAGGTTTCGGCATGCAGGCGTCCGGTATCAAGTGAAAATACCTGCACTTTGTCCGGGTTGATCTTGTGCGCCATGTCGATCAATACCACGTCTTCAGCACCACTGAATGAGATTGCGATATTGTCGAAAGTATCCAGGGCGTACTCGATGATGTCCTGGGGAGATTTTTGAGAGAGCTCGCTGTCAAGATCGACAGTATTTAAACGGTTTTCTGCCATGGGGTTTGCTCGTTGTTCTCTAAATTGAAAGGGTTCAACAGTTAAGGCCGCGCATAATAGCAAAGCCTTAACTAAAGGAAAAATAATCAGAAAATATAATCTACATCCATCCGGCTATTAGCCCGCTGTG
>SBGI01000089.1 GCA_006227015.1 Gammaproteobacteria bacterium | reverse complement strand
TTTCCGGCTGCATCCGCACCAGGGTCTCGGCGGTGGCCTCCCGGTGGGTCACGGCCTTGCCGGCCACATCCACCATGTGGGCATTTCCCTGATCATCCAGATGGGTCAGTTTGCGCATATCGGACAAGGTGACACCTTTCAGTTGTGGTTTATGGGTTGTGGTTTAGCAAGTGGCAGTCTAGCGCAACTCGGTGGATAAACGTATTGCAGCAGATCAATCAAAGGGCGTCGGCGGCAGGATCAAAATAGCCCTGAAATCGTTAACATTGGTGCGTGTTGGACCGGTAACCAACAGGTCGCCGAGGTCCGCAAAAAACGGGTAACAGTTATTGTTGTCGAGCTCGGTGGCAGCGTCCCAGCCCCGGTCAATGGCCCGTTGCCAGGTGGCGGGGTTCAGTACCGCGCCGGCATTGTCACCGGCGCCATCGATGCCATCGGTATCTGCCGCCAGGGCGTAAATTCCCGGTGCGCCTTTTAGTGCATCTGCCAGTGCCAGCAAATACTCGCCGTTGCGACCGCCCTTGCCATTGCCTCTTACCGTGACGCTGGTTTCCCCGCCGGAAAGAATCACGCAGGGTGCCTGTACCGACCCTTCACCTCGCGAAATAGCCAGGGCCAGTGAGGCGTGTTCCTGCGCCAGAGCGCGTGCCTCTCCCGTCAGGTCATCTCCGAGGGACAGTACTTCCAGGCCCACCGCTTTGGCGCGCACGGTGGCGGCCATCAGCGACTGGCTGGGGGCGGCGATCATTCTGAAGCGGCAATGGGCCAGCGCGGCATCGCCGGGTTTGGGGGTTTCCGAGTCCGGGGAATTTAACCAGTCGGTGACAGCATCACTGACGTTTATGTTGTACTTTTTCAGAATGGCCAGCGCCTGACTCGATGTGGTCGGGTCGGCCACCGTGGGGCCGGACGCAATCACCGCCGGATCGTCCCCCGGCACATCGGATATCGCCAGCGTCAGCAGTTTGGCCGGAGCGCAGGCCCGCGCCAGTCGACCGCCCTTGATAGAAGAGAGGTGCTTGCGCACACAGTTCATTTCGTGAATATCGGCGCCGGATTTGAGCAGTGCCCGATTGATGCTTTGCTTGTGGGACAGTGTCAGACCGGGTGCCGGCATGGAGAGCAGTGATGAACCGCCACCGGATATCAGGCAGATGACTTGATCCTCCGCTGACAGGTTACTGACCAGTGACAAAATGCGTTTCGCCGCCAGCTCGCTGTTCATATCCGGCACCGGGTGGCTGGCCTCAATTATTTCCAGCCGCTCCAGTGGTTCACTGTGTCCGTAGGCGGTTACCACCAGACCTTTCAGCGGACCTTTCCAGTGCTTTTCCAGGCTCGCGGCCATGGCACAGGCAGCCTTGCCCGCACCTACCACAATTAACGAGCGGTCATTGGGCAGTGGCGATGCGGGCAGAAATGGCGGCAGCACCAGCGATGGGTCAGCGGTGGCGACGGCAACTTTGAAAAGATCGATGAGTAACTGCTGTGGATCAAAATCAGTCATGATCAGGACTTACTGGTAACAACAACTTCTTTATTATGGCGGTAGCGCTGGTGCCATGCCAGCGAACGTGGATAATCAGGTTTGTGCAGGCGATTTCTGCAGGAGAAAGTATTTTGTCGAACAAACAATACATTGATGCCCAGCAACTGCTGGATGACGCTTTCCGACTCGGCTTGCAGGTGCTGGAGAGTGATTTTCGACCGCATTTCATTGTCGGGGTGTGGCGGGGTGGTGCGCCGGTGGGTATCGCGGTGCAGGAACTGCTGGAGTACTTTGGCATTGTTACCGACCACATTGCTATCCGTACTTCGTTTTATACGGCGATGGGGGAGCATGCCGAAGCGGTACAGGTCCATGGTTTGGGGTATGTGATTGATCGTTTGCGCGAGGCCGATTCTATCCTCATCGTTGATGACGTCTACGATACCGGCTTGAGCCTGCAACAGGTGGTTGCCGATATTCTGGCGTTATGTGAGGACAACCCCCCGGAGATTCGCCTTGCCACCCCGTACTTCAAACCCGGCAATAACCGCACCCAGCGGGAGCCGGATTATTACCTGCACAAAACCGATAAATGGTTGGTCTTCCCCCATGAGCTGGCGGGACTGACCGCACAGGAAATCCTGGACAACAAGCCCGGTGTTGAGAGCCTGCGCGAAAAACTGGCTCTGCGGGAAACCATTTCCTAACAGGTTACTAACGATCAGCCAGTGCTGCAGCCACCTTTGAGCCTGTGTCCCGGGCCAGTTTGGTGGTGATATAACTGCCGGCCTCCAGCAATTTCTCAAGGTCAACACCGTGTTCAATGTCGAGGCCATTGAGCATGTAAACCAGATCTTCCGTGGCCACATTGCCGGATGCACCCCGGGCGTAGGGGCAGCCACCTAACCCGGCGATGGCACTATCCACTACCGAGACGCCCAGCTCCAGGGCCGCATAAATATTTGCCAGCGCCTGGCCGTAGGTGTCATGCAGGTGAACAGCCAATTGTTCGACGGGAATACTGGTGGAGCAGGCAGCTATCACCCGCTGAATATCTGCAGGGGTGCCGACCCCGGTGGTGTCCCCGAGAGAAACCTCATAGCAACCCATTTGAATCAGCTGCCCGGCCACGTGGTGAACCTTCTCCGGCGCCACAGCGCCCTCGTAGGGGCAGCCCACCACGCAGGAAACATAGCCGCGCACGCGGATATTCGCGTCCCTGGCGGCGGCCATTACGGGCTCAAACCGGGCCAGGCTTTCATCAATAGAGCAGTTGATGTTTTTCTGGCTGAAGGTTTCGGAGGCGGCAGCAAAAATGGCCACCTCGGAGGCCCCCGCCGCCAGCGCCCGTTCATAGCCCTTCAGGTTGGGGGTGAGTGCCGCGTAGGTCACACCCGTTTGCCTTGATATGTTTTGAAATACCTCGTCACTGCCTGCCATTTGCGGCACCCACTGGGGGTTCACAAAGCTTCCCGCCTCAATGTAGTTCACCCCGGCGGCAGCCAGCTTTTCAATCAAAGTGACTTTGACATCGGTGCTGATGGAGAGAGGCTCGTTTTGCAGCCCGTCACGGGGGCCAACTTCGACAATGCGAACACGGGTTGGCAAGGCCATGGTGACTCACTTTTATGATTATGTTCAGGTGGGTCTAAGTTACCGTGTTTGCAGGGCCGGGAAAAGTTGCAGTTCGCATAATTGATGACAGATTATTGTATGTTGATATGGGGGCAAGTGCTTGATTAATTCAGGAGGTCGTCACAGACTCAGCATTACAGGGAATAGCCATGTCGACTAAAAACCATTCTGACAAACTCGATAAAACCGTTGCCGAAGCCAGGGCGGCGCGGGAATCCCGTGAGAAAGGCTATCGGGAACAGGCGCTGAAGCTCTATCCCTGGGTTTGTGGCCGTTGTGGCCGGGAATTTAACCGCCAGAATCTCAGCCAGTTGACGGTGCATCACCGCGACCACAACCACGACAATAATCCCAGCGACGGCAGCAACTGGGAATTACTCTGCCTCTACTGTCACGACAACGAACACTCCAAATACCTCGACGCCGGCTATGGAGAGGTGATGCCGGAGCGGGAAAAACAGGCGGCAACCTACAGCCCTTTTGAAAACCTGGCGGAGATGATGAAAAACCGGCAGGACAGTGAGTAGGGCAGGTCAACCCTGGCGGACAGCGGCAATGTTAAAACTGGACAGCCATAAGCATCACTCCTGCCACCGGCCACGGGGGAAAACTCTCGGTATTCCGGAACTGATCGCTATCGCCCTGGGTGGCATGGTGGGTGGCGGTATTTTTACCGTGCTCGGCCTGTCCGTTGCCATGGTGGGCCCGTATACGCCCATTGCCATTTGTATCGGCGGCGTGCTGGCGGCCATGGCGGCTTATTCCTATATCAAGCTGGGGGTGTACTACCGGGACGAGGGTGCCACCTATTCGTTTTACAAACGCACCTATCCCGATTCCCACTTCGCCGCATCGCTCATCGGCTGGTGGGTGATCTTCGGTTACATCAGCACCCTGGCGCTCTACGCCTATACCTTTGCTTCCTACGCCATCAGTGGGTTTGCAGAGGC
>SBGI01000119.1 GCA_006227015.1 Gammaproteobacteria bacterium | reverse complement strand
CACCGGGACCGCCGTGGACAAACACCACCGGTATGCCATCCGGGTTCCCGACTTCCTCTACATACAGGGTATGCAGAGAATCCACCGCCAACCTGTGCGTGGCATAAGGCTTAATACGCGGATAAAAGGTTCTCATCAGCGGGTCCATGGCAGAGACAGTGGGGCTACAGTACCCCTATCTGCCACGAGAATCTAGCGCACACATTCCCCGCAATACGGGGCGAATGTTCGGGGCCAGCCTGCTGATATAGTCATCAAAACAGACTGGCCACCCCGAGATTGATCAGGTGCTTTTCCCTGCCCGCTTGCGTTCATTTTCCTTGAGGAGTTTTTTACGCAAACGGATATGGTGGGGTGTGACCTCAACGAGCTCATCATCTTCGATAAACTCCAGCGCCTGCTCCAGGGTATGGCGCACAGGCGGTGTCAGAATCAGGTTTTCATCCGTGCCCGCCGCACGCACATTAGTCAGCTGCTTGGCTTTGGTGGGATTCACCGGCAAATCGTTGCTGCGTGCATGTAGGCCGATAATCTGCCCCTCGTACACCTCAGCGCCGTGCCCCAGGAACAGGCGACCGCGCTCTTGCAGGTTGAATAGTGCATAGGCAAGGGTTTTGCCCTTGATCATCGAAACCAGTACGCCATTCTGCCGGCCAGCCAGCTCGCCGGCTTTCACTGGTCCGTAGTGGTCAAATATACTGGTCATGATTCCGGAACCGCTGGTAAGCGTCAGGAACAGAGAACGGAAACCAATCAAACCGCGGGAAGGCACGATAAATTCAAGGCGTACCCGGCCTTTGCCGTCCAACTCCATATTGGTCATCTCTGCCTTGCGCAGACCCAACTCTTCCATCACCGCACCCTGGTGCTGATCCTCAATATCGATCACTACCTGCTCATAGGGTTCCTGGATTTCACCGTCGACTTCTTTCTGGATAACTTCCGGACGGGAGACACCGAGCTCGAAACCCTCACGGCGCATGTTTTCGATCAATACCGACAGGTGCAGCTCACCGCGGCCTGACACTACAAATTTGTCAGGGCTATCACCTTCCTGCACCCGCAGTGCAACATTGTGAATAAGCTCCTGCTCCAGCCGCTCCTTGATATTGCGGGAGGTGACGAACTTGCCATCCTGTCCGGCAAAGGGAGAATCATTCACCTGGAATGTCATACTGACGGTAGGCTCATCAACACTGAGCGGTGTCAGAGGTTCTGGTGAATCCGGATGACACAGGGTGTCAGAAATATTCAGCTTGTCGATACCGGTAATACAGACGATATCACCCGCCTGGGCCTGCTCCACCTCAAAGCGCTCCAGCCCCCGGTAACCCATAACCTGCAGGACTCTGCCGCGTCGGGTTTTCCCTTCCCTGTCAACCACCACGACCTGCTCGTTGGTTTTCAGCTTACCGCGGGTAATGCGCCCGATACCGATAACACCCACATAGCTGCTGTAGTCCAGCGCACTGATCTGCATCTGCAAGGGGCCCTCGCGGTCCACCTCCGGCGCTTTCACCTGGTCGACCACCATCTGGAACAACGGCGTCATATCCTCCTGCATATCTTCCGGATCATTACCGGCAATACCATTCAATGCGGACGCGTAAATAATCGGAAAATCCAGTTGTTCGTCTGTAGCACCAAGACGGTCAAACAAATCAAACACCTGGTCAACCACCCAATGGGGGCGTGCACCGGGGCGATCTACCTTGTTGACCACCAGGATAGGGTTCAGGCCCTGCTCAAAGGCTTTCTGTGTGACAAACCTGGTCTGCGGCATCGGCCCGTCGACGGCGTCGACCAGCAATAACACAGAATCCACCATCGACAGCACCCGCTCCACTTCTCCACCAAAGTCGGCGTGCCCGGGGGTGTCGACGATATTGATGCGGTAGCCATTCCATTCAATAGCCGTATTTTTGGCCAGAATGGTAATGCCTCGTTCACGCTCCTGATCATTGGAGTCCATGATGCGCTCGGCACCCATCGCCTTTCGGTCCAGAGTTCCGGATTGTTGCAGCAGCTTGTCCACCAGTGTGGTTTTGCCATGGTCAACGTGAGCAATAATGGCAATATTGCGGAGTTTCTCGATCACAGGATTTCTCAGTAGGAGTAAAAACAGGCGCGGATTATAGCGGCTGTCTGACTTTCACGCAGATTTTTCTTTGATACAACACGCTTTAGCTGCAATTGATCCGGCAGTATGGGCCATGCTGACAATCCAGTTTATTCCCTGGCCGTTGCCAGTGCATGCCGAGAAATATCAGAGCTAGGGAAAGGGTACTCCATATAGCTGGCAGTAAATCTGGCAACATCCTCACCAAAATAACCGGCGACAATATCCAGGGATAGGTCAATACCGGCGGAAATACCGGCAGAAGTCATCACCTTGCCATCTTTTACCACCCTCGCCTGACGCTCTACATCAATATCCGGGAACAGCTCATGGAGCAATTGCAGAGAGTGCCAGTGAGTCGTCGCAGTTAACCCCTTCAACAGCCCTGCGCTGGCCAGCAAAAGCGCACCCGTACAAACCGAGGCAAGCACCTCCACGCCAACGGCTCGCTGCTGCAGAAAACTCAGGAGCTTTTCATTGTGCATTTCCCAGCGAGTTCCCAAACCCCCGGGGACGACAAGAACATCAAGATCCGGACAGTTTTCAAATGTCACATCTGGCTGAACTTTTAATCCACCAGTGGCAACGACCGGTTTATCAAATTGCGAGACAAGAACAATGTCAAAGGGTGACGGCTCTGTACGCCGGGTTTCTTCCTCCAGCCGCACAATGGAAAAAACTTCATAGGGGCCGCAAAAGTCCAGAATTTCAATTTCATCAAAAACCAGGATGCCCAGCTTTTTGCGCGCCAAGGAGCTATGTATCTGCATACGTCCAGCCAACCAATAATCAGTGCCTGCTTACCATCATGCTCGCAAACCCAACCGGCAACAGCAAGTGAGGGAGGTTCAGATCGATAATACCGGGTCAGCTAAACAGCATTTTCAGGCCAATACATATCAATACAACGCCACCCAGGAACTCTGCCTTGTCCTCCAGCCAGGTCCCACTGCGGACACCGATATAGACACCGACCATACTCATCAGAAAGGTGGTGATACCAATTATCAGGCAGGCCAGCAGGGGGGCCACTTCCAGCAGTGTGAGCGCAAAGCCTGCGGCCATGGCATCAATACTGGTGGCAATGGCCAGAATCAGCATCACGCGATGGGTAATAACGGCAATATCTTCCTCTACACCCTCGGCAAATGATTCGTAAATCATTTTTCCACCTATCAACACCAGCAACAGAAATGCGATCCAGGGCGCAGCTGCCTCTACCCAGCCCAGCACGCCCTTACCACCCAGGTAACCAAACAGCGGCATCAAGCCCTGAAAAACCCCGAAATATAGCCCAGCCATTAGCGCCAGTGACATAGGCTTGCGCTGATGCTTTGAGCCCAAGCCTATGGATACAGCAAAAGCATCCATACTCAACGCCAAAGCCAATAACAACACTTCTATCACGAGCAGTTTTCCTTCTAAATTTTGGGCGCAGAAACTGTAGAGACAACTTTTGTCCGTTTCAAGCGGCCCGGCTCTCTTTTAAACACAATCAATGGTGACAAATCATGGCCACAAACAAAACAGGCCGCTTTTTCAAGCGGCCTGTTTTTTACTAAGATGTTCTACCTAACCCCTACCGAAAGAACAGCAACTCCCGATATTTCGGCAACGGCCACAGTTCATCGGACACTTCCAGCTCCAGAATATCGGCATGCTCCCGCACTTCATCCATCAAGCTACGAATGGATTCAGCACAGAATTTCATGTGATCTTCTGTGGTATCAAAGTCGTGTTTGCCAATCAATGACGACAATTCCGCCACCGCTTTCATCATGGCGCTGGCTTCGGCAGCAACCTTGTTTGCCACAGAAGCATCAAGTTCGACACCTACTTCACGGGCACCAGAAATGGCATTGGTCAAATCAGAGATATAGCTCATGGCCGCGGGATAGATGAGCGTCTTGGCCATATCGACAGTCAGTTTGGCTTCGACTTCAATAGACAGTATGTACTGTTCCGCATACA
>SBGI01000022.1 GCA_006227015.1 Gammaproteobacteria bacterium | reverse complement strand
AACCGGATATCGTAGGGTTGCTTGCCGTCCTCCTTCCGCCATTCGATAAAGCTGCTGGCGGGCAGGATACAGCGCTGGCGTTTAAAGGGATGCCGAAACGCCCGGCTCTCAGCCAGCCCCTCTGCACGCGCGTTAAACATAGAATATTTGGTACTTGGCTCTTTTGCCCAGGAAGGCACCAACCACCAGCGCATCCGACACAACTCGGGGGCAGCTTCGCCCTGCCGGATCACCGGCACCATCTCGGTGGGCGCGATGTTGTAGGTGGTCTGCAGATGCTGTCGAATCCCCAAGTACTGCAGCAGATCGCGGATGGCAGGATCATCAATGATGTTGTAGCGGCCGCACATGATCAGTCTCGTTACTTAACCTGTCTACAGCCTAGCAAAGCGACACGTAAAGCCGTCTAATTTGCCGTCCGGTACAGATGATCTAGTATGAGGAGGTGAAACGGTAAAGCTCCCGCCAGCCACGGAGTGTCAAGATGAAGCACTGCCTGATCGGTATTCGTCACCTAATCATTGCATTTCTACCGGTATTTATCACCGGACCTGCGATAGCTCAGGATAGGGGGGCACAAGAATATATCAGTCAACTTGCGGTACAACTCCAACAAGCTCTCCAAAGAGGGTTAGAGCAAGATCTGCTCGACAATGATAAACATCTTGACCAGATCATCGACGAGAATATTCTGCCCTACGTGGACCCGGCACTTCTCAGCAAGCGGATTTTCCATCCCCGCTGGGAAGATATCATCGCGGCAGGCAAGCAATCACAAGCCCAATCCGCGGTTATCAGCTCACTACGTCGTACCTATCGTATTGCTCTCAGGAGCTATAGCGGGCAACCTTTTTCCGTCGGAAACAGTCGTGACACCCCCAGCTACAGTGTCGTCAGGATAACCGTCCAAACCGGACAAAATGCCCACTTGCTAGATTTTGCAGTACGTCCGACAGAGGGAGATTGGAAGGTATTTGATCTTTCGGTTGATGGTGTAGTTCTAAGTAAAACCCTAAATAGCGCAATCCACCAGGAGCTGTCTGGAGATAGCATCGATGCAATCATCAGCGCTATCAATCCGCAGTCGGATTCACAGTAAACGCATGGATGCCCAATGAACTCGCGCACCTATACTGTCTTTGGCTTTCTGCTTCGCCACCCCTGGCTAATCCTAACCGCCCTTATAACCCTGTTAATATTCCTACTGTTCCAGCTTCCAAGGCTGACGCTGGACGCATCGGCCGACTCGCTCGTACTTGAAGGAGACAAAGCTCTGGAACTGTATAGGGATATGGGTAAACGCTATCAATCCAATAGCTACTTGGTGGTGACCTACACCCCTAATGAATCCTTGTTTGCTCCGCATGTGCTAAATCGTTTGGCGCAGCTTCGGGATGAGCTGAAAAAAATACCCGATGTGGAATCGGTAATAACCATTTTGGATGTACCGTTGCTTTACAGCCCCCCGGTCAGACTCGGCAACCTCTCCAGTGATATCCGTTATCTGCAAGACAATGAAACCAGCACCGATCTCGCCCGGCAGGAGTTTCGCAATAGCCCTTTATACAAACAACTGCTCACCAGCCCCGATGAGCGTACCACCGTACTGCAGATTAATCTGAAACGGGATGAGAGGTTCTTTCAGCTTCTGGAGGCACGAGATCTGCTGCGCAGCAAACGCCTCCAACAGAGGCTGAGCCCCATTGAGGTGAAGCAGCTCTCCGAAGCCGAACACGCATTTCGCAGCCACTCCATCCAGACCAATGAGAGACAGCGCGAACTGGTTGACCAAACCCGAAAGGTGCTCGACCGGCACCGCGATCACGCCACAATCTTCCTCGGTGGTGTCCCTATGATTGCCGTGGATATGATTGCCTTCATCGAAAGTGACCTCTTCACTTTCGGCAGCGCCATCGTACTATTTATCATCGCGTTGATGGTACTCATCTTTAGGCGCCTACGCTGGATGGTCTTACCGTTGCTCACCTGTGTGGTTACCTGCCTCATCATGCTAGGCTTTATCGCGTTCGTCGATTGGCAACTAACGGTAATCTCCTCAAACTTCACCGCGCTGCTCCTAATCATCACCCTGGCGATAACTATTCACCTGGTGGTGCGATACCGAGAATACTATCGGGCACAGCCGAGTTTCAGCCAGCGGCAACTGGTCCTGAGTACATTGGCCTTTATGGCCAAACCCTGTCTCTTTACCGCCATTACCACCATGGTGGCCTTTGTCTCATTAGTTGTGAGTGATATCCGCCCGGTCATCGATTTTGGTTGGATGATGAGCATCGGCGTTGGCGTTGCTCTCATAATGGCTTTTACCCTATTACCTGCGTGCTTGCTGATGATTCCAAAAGGGAAAAGTGAGAAGAGAGGCAAAGCCAAACCACTTACCCACTACTTCGCCCATATTACTGATCGACATGGTGCGGTGATCCTTGTCATCAGCGGCATTCTACTGATCGCCAGTATCATGGGCATCATGCGCCTGAAGGTGGAAAACCGCTTTATCGACTACTTTCATGAAACCACCGAGATCTACCAAGGCATGCTGGTGATCGACCAGGACCTGGGAGGAACCATCCCACTGGATATATTGCTAAGAGCACCCGAGTCTGCTTCTCTGGCCAAACAAGGCACAGACATGAATCCGACTACCGATGATCCCTTCGGCAACCCGCTGGATAATCCCTTTGCAGAATCGGGAACGAAAAGCACCAGCTATTGGTTTACGCGCTCCGGACTGGAGCAAATAAACAAGGTGCAAACCTATCTTGAATCATTGGACGAAACCGGCAAAGTTTTATCGCTCAACTCACTGTATCAGGTGTTTAAGGACACCACAGGTGAAGACCTGGACGATTTTCAGCTGGCATTATTGCGTAAAAATCTACCGGCAGATGTTCAACCGTTGCTGATTGACCCCTACCTCTCTGCTGACGGTGTGGAAACCCGGATAACCGTACGAGTCATGGAAACCAGCAAGGGTCTGCAACGCAATGAGCTTCTACAACAGGTACAAACATTTCTGATCAACGACATGGGCTACCAGCCCGAACAAATCAGCCAGACCGGCATGCTGGTGTTATACAACAATATGCTGCAAAGCCTATTCGGGTCACAGATATCAACGCTGGGAGCGGTTTTCATCGCCATCACCCTGATGTTCAGCCTGCTATTCCGCTCCGTTTACCTGGCCTTGATCGCCGTAGCCCCCAACCTGCTGGCAGCGGGCATTGTACTTGGCGGCATGGGCTGGGCCGGCATACCGTTGGATATGATGACCATCACCATCGCTGCAATCACCGTTGGTATAGGCGTAGATGACACGATCCACTACATTCACCGTTTTCGAAATGAGTTCCCCAAAGACCGGAACTACCGTGCCACAATGTATCGCTGCCACAACAGCATCGGCAAGGCGATGTTCTACACTTCAGTGATTATAATTGCGGGGTTCGCGATTCTTGCGCTCTCCAACTTTACTCCCACTATCTATTTCGGCCTGCTTACCGGCCTCGCCATGTTCTCTGCATTGATGGGGGCGTTATTGCTACTGCCCCAATTGATTATCAGCTTTAAGCCACTTGGCCCTGAACGATAAGCGATACAGCCTACAGATAGCGGCTTCCACGAACTCTCCTATGCTTAGGTTAAACGCCCAATCCAGAGTGAGGCCTGTTATGGACTGCATATTCTGCAAAATCATCGCCAGAGAGATACCGGCAAATATCGCCTATGAAGACGATCAGCTACTCGCCTTTCACGACATCAGTCCACAAGCTCCGAGCCACATGCTGATCATTCCCAAACGCCACATCGCAACGCTCAATGACCTCAACCGCGACGATGCTGACTTGATCAGTCATATGGTTCTGACCGCCACCAAACTGGCCGATGAGCAGGGTCTGGCAAAGAGTGGTTATCGGCTGGTCTGGAACTGCAATGAGCAAGGCGGACAGGAAGTGTTCCATATCCACCTGCATCTGATGGGCGGGCGGACGATGCACTGGCCGCCGGGTTAATCACAGCTAACAGCAAACACACCTCAATCAAGCGAGCCGGCTTACCTCCTGTCATCTGATTGTCCGCTTGGTAAGTCCTCGCCGGT
>SBGI01000128.1 GCA_006227015.1 Gammaproteobacteria bacterium | reverse complement strand
CCCTTGTCTGTCATTTCTATCAACAGTTGGGATTCGTCGCTCAGCAAAATCAGGTGTCCCGTCTCCTGATCGAGAACGATGGAGGAGAGATCCCGGCTGAACAGATTGCTATCAACCAGTTCGGAGTGATTATGGATTTCCGGGAACAATCCCAGGTTCAAATTCTTCTGGAAATCGCTGACCTCGATAATCTGCATGGGGTCCCGTTCCTTGGTGATAAACAGGCGATCGCCTTTCAGATCATAATCCAGGCCTTCGTAGCCTTTATTGCCGTTGGACTCCATGTCCAGAACCAGGCTGGAAAAATCACTTTTGCTAAGCCAGCCGTTCTGCAGCAACTCTCCGTCTTCCTGGTGGGGTAGGTGGATTATGGTCAGAGATTGCAGGCGTTCCTCGGCGATGACCAGCGTGTCGTTGCCGGTGTAGGCCACTGCTTCCACGTCGACAAACCCATCCAGTCGGTATTGCCCCTGAACCTCTCCTTCCTTGTCAAGCGCGAACAATTCGACAGGATTATTGGTGACGGCCCATAGCAGTTTGTGATCCGGATCGTAGGCCAGTCCGGAAAGTCCTTTATCAATACCCATAATTTCCCTGGCATCGATATTCACCTTGTAGCCAGGCAGCCAGACAGAGCGCGACTGCCATTCATCGGCATGGTTGTGCGTCTTGATCCAGTAATAGAGACGGTCGTCCAAGTGGAGGAAATGGAACCCGTAGCTGATCAACAGAGCAAACAGGATGGCAAGCCACATCCAGATCGACAGGTTCAGCCATCGTTGATGCAGGTATTTAACGATCATGCGAATTCAATGCTCCCCTTGGGGCTGAAGCTTCCGTGCTGGCACTATTGTTGATGTTATGGCTCGTGGAACTACGGGCAGAGCCTGGCCGTCATGTCCCGGACCGAAATCCCCCATTGCCCTGGAGGAGGTATTGCTGGAGTAAGTCTATTTTTGCGAGTGTAGTTGTAGAGGTTGTTGGTTAGACACAAAAACAACCCACAGTTCAGGAAGCTTATGAAAATTATGGCGCCAGAGTTGGAATCTGGGCACGGATATGGGGGGGTTAACATTAAGGGAAGATAAATTAACCATTGATGGTCGGTCTGAAGGGAGTACTTCCCTGTCAGATGTTTTGGCCGTGGCCTGTCGGGGTGCCGACCTTGGTACAGCCAGTTCTCCTTCACGGTGGAAGTGTTTTATAACGCTTCGTCTTTAGGTATGTGGTTGGTTTTGAGGGGGTGGCGGCAATACTGAGGTTCAAGCGGCAAACTACGAATGTTGCTTCCCCTCCTTCCAGGAGGCATGGGTACTTCGAGGCTTGTTAGCTTCCCGCTATTTTTTGCGGCGATCAGCCGCCCAACGCACTGAGTTTGCGCTGGTGATAGGCTTTGGCGGCGGTAGGAACCCGAGTGCTATTGCCGGTTTCCAGCCAGTGCCTGATGCGACTGGCATCGCCAACGTGGGAGCGTTTGCCATAAGAATCCAGTAGCACCATGATCAATGGGCGATCGTTGATGTTGGTGAGCATGACGAGGCAGCGTCCCGCTTCGTTGATGAAGCCGGTTTTGGTGAGTTGAATATTCCAGGTGTGATTTTGTATCAGCGGGTTGGTGTTGTAGAACGCCAGGGTATAGCTCGGCTTGGAGAAACGGATATCCTTTTTGGGGGTCGTGCTCAAGTCCTTGATCAGCGCATACTTCGCTGCGGCTTGCACCATCAGGGTTAAATCCCGGGCACTGGAAACATTCTTCTCAGACAGTCCGGTGGGTTCAACAAAATGGGTGTTAGTCATGCCCAACGCCCTGGCCTTGGCATTCATGGCGGCGATAAAGGCGTCATAACCACCGGTATAATGATGTGCAAGGGACGAAGCCGCCCGGTTTTCAGATGACATCAAAGTCATCAGCAACATGTCGCGCCGGGAAACAACGCTGCCGATTCGCAGGCGCGAAAATACGTTTTTCAGTTCCCGGGTCCGATCGATCTGAACGGAAATCTTTTCATCCATCGGCTGATTGGCGTCCAGCATTACCATTGCAGTCATCAACTTACTGATTGAGGCGATGGGTACCACTGCATCAGAATTGTTTGAATACAGAACTTCATTGGTCCGAGTGTCGATGACCATGGCATTCACCGATGCCAGATTCAGCCGGGCGGAGTCCGGGGAGGCCGGCTTGAGATCTCCTAGCACTCTAGGCTTAGAAGTCTCGGAGTTACTGCTGGTGCCCGAATTGGAAAGTGAGGTGATTTCACCGCTCGCTGGAAGACGGAGAACCGTTCCCTTTTTTAGCAAATCAGTTTTGTTGTTGATAAATACGCTGGGATTAGCCTGTATGATGGCCAGCATGACCTGCGCCATGCTGGCACCGGCTGGACGGATTCTCTGGGCGATATTCCAGAGAGTATCACCACTGACAACTTGGTATTCACCATTGCCCATGGAGGCCACAGGGGCTTGCGCGTGGGCAGTCAGCGTCAGAAGCAGGGCAAAAAACATAACCGGGAAACGAAATCTCACACCAAACTCTCTGCTTTTAGAATTCTTTGTTGTCAAAGGTCCGCACGCCGTCTCGCTACTCTTACCAGAGAGATTCTAGTACAATTTCTCTCACTTGAAATCAGGCAGCGGCACTGTTCGCTAACGAATTTTTTTCATGATTGGTTCCGGTCAACATTTCTGAACAGCTGTCTCCTCATTTTTTGTCTTCGTTGCGAAAAATGCAGCTCGTTTGTACGCTCACTACCATACCCCTGCACTGAAAGACGGTGATCAGAAAGTGTCGGCCAACCGTTACGATCAATCCGACAAGCATGTAGGCAAGCTTGCAACTCCCCAAGCGGCTCGCGGTGGACCTCGCCGTGGCGCACATCCGAAACGCGCCTGGTATCGGCCAAGCTTGCCAAAAGTCGTTCTGCTCCTGGTGCTGCTGGGGCTGGGGTATGCGGTGTGGTTCGAAGCCGAAACATCCACCCTGCAATCGCGGTTACTGTCGGACTATGCGCGACGCCTCACTTACCAGCTGCAGCCGGGCGGAATAACCAATGCAGTGCGCTATCCGCGCCAGGGCCCCTTCGATGAGCGCCTGGGCTATACACGGCTGCCAGTACTGCTCCCGAGGCTCCAGGTCTATGGTATGCAGGTGGAGAGGAGGACGGTATTCTCGCCGGAATTGCTGCGTTACGTGGATGCGGGTTTCCATCCTCCCTACAGGGAGAAGTCCCAGGTCGGCTTGACCATTCTCGACAGTGAGCAGCAGACGCTGTTCCGCTTTCGGTATCCCCGTCGAGGCTACGACGGTTTCGGACAGATTCCGGAACCGGTGGTGAACACGCTGTTGTTCATTGAAAACCGTGACTTGCTGAATGAACGGAATATCCACGTCAACCCGGCTGTTGACTGGGGCCGTTTTCTGAAGGCTGCCTTCTTCAAGGTGGGCGACGCCATCCACCTGGATGCGCCGTCCATGGGCGGCAGCACTCTCGCAACCCAGATTGAGAAATACCGTCATTCCGAGGATGGGGTGACCTCATCCATCAAAGAAAAACTGCGTCAGATAGCCTCCGCCAGTGTGCGGATTTATCAGCAAGGCCCCGACACCCTGCCGGCGCGGCGCACCTTGTTAGTGGAATACCTCAACACCGTGCCCCTGGCGGCTGCGCCTGGCTACGGTGAGGTAAATGGCATTGGTGACGGGCTTTACGTGTGGTTTGGCGCCAATTTCGACCGGGTCAATGAGTTGTTGTCGCAGGCTCAACCCGAAGGGGAACTGCTCGCTGAACAGGGCCTGGCCTTGCGACAGGTCACAGCCCTTATGATCGCTCACCGGAGACCTACCCATTATTTGCTCCGAAACCGCGAGGTTCTGGCACGGCTAACTGATTCCTACCTGCGCCTGTTGGGCCGCAACGGTGCCATCGGACATGACCTGATGAATGCCGCATTGACCCAGCGGCTTTCGTTTCGTGAATTCCCCCAATCCCCGGCGGTGCAGGTGAACACAACCAACAAGGGGGTGAATGTCGTTCGCAACCGCCTGGTATCCCTGCTGAAGGCTCCTCTCTACGATCTGGACCGGTACGACCTTATCGCCCATACCTCTCTGGACAAGGTGC
>SBGI01000251.1 GCA_006227015.1 Gammaproteobacteria bacterium | reverse complement strand
GAAGTGGTCAGTTTCCGCTCCCTGAGCATGGGATTTGCCGGACTCAAAAGCAGTATCCGGCAGGCGGAGGGTGTGACCCTGGATGAAGAAGGCAACCTGTTCGTTGTCAGTGAGCCAAATCTCTTCTATCGATTCGAGCGGCCATAATCATTGGCTCGCCGAGATCCAGGCCTTTGCCCGTTCGGGGGCCATCATTGAAGAAGCCTGTTGCCGATGGCAGCAGGTTTTTCTGTTTTATGCCGGCTTGTCAAACTGGACATCGGTGCTAGTGCTACTGTCCCGTACTGAAACCCCGACTTAGACAATACCACCAGCAGATCAAGATGTTGGAGCAGTTACTTCCCCGTCTCCTGTTGCTTTATCCGCTCCATAAATTCAACCGTTATTTGTTTGACCCCCTGATCCAGCGCCGCTTTCTCAACCTTATTCCTGGCCATTTTTCGAATAAAAACCGGCGCCCTTTCCAGTCTCGTCAAGGCCTCGCTATCCCATTGGATTTCGGCATTGCTCATATTAACCTCCTCTGATCTCTGACAGTTGTTTCGGCCAGACTTGAACGGGCTAACCATTTCCCGACAGGGCACCCGCAACAGCCGCGCCAGATGTCGGGGCCGCTGGTCGCCATGGGCCCGCATCTGCTGTCGGCAGAAATAACCATTGGCAACGACCCTTGCCTCCCTATCTGCCTTGAGCGAAGACATCAGGCCCTGGTTGGCCGGGGCGGCACCAATAGCCTGGTGCTCAGACTCCAGGCTAAAAGTGCCGGCCATGCCGCAACAGCCGTATTCGATCATGCTGAAACGGTGCCCGGGAATCAGTTTCAACACCCGATGCACCGCCTTCATCGCCCCTCCCGCTTTCTGGTGACAATGGCTGTGCACCAGGGTTTCGACATCGGGCAACGCCTACAGCGGCAGGTTCAGGCGTTTTGCCATCACTTCCCTGGCGAGGAACTCTTCAAGTAAGAACACCTGGTTGCTGACCTCCCGCAGAGGTTCACCCAGCCCCAGGACCAGAGCGTCATCCCTCAACCCCAGTAAGCAGGAGGCCTCCAATCCGACCACCACGTGGCCCGCCTGAACATGAGGCGTCAGTGTCTCGGCAGCCGACTGGCCGGGACAGCCCCTGCCGTTGCGCGCGCCAGGCCAGGTATTCGTCCTTGATCAGAGCCACCTCAGCCCGCCACCACAGATCCGGCTGTATCTCCTTTGCTGGGTTCAAGTACCTGGCCAGGGTTTGGCCAGATCCTTGAAGAGGTCGATGCGCATCATACTGCTCGGCCCTTTGGTGAAGGATCAGGTGAGGAATCGCCTCTTTTAAACTCGCACATCAGGCGGATGCTTTCTGCGGGCACAGCGAATTTTTTCATCAGGTATTCGCGGAATTCCCCGTGGTAGTCCAGCTGCTGTAGAGCCAGATCCATGCAGAGCAGCCAGCTGTCACGGGTTTCCTGATTCACCGGCAGGTGACTGTGGGCAACCGGCAGACTGATCGGACCGAAATGCTCTGTGAACAGCTTCGGGCCTCCCAACCAGCCGGACAGGAAATACACCAGCTTTTGCCGTGAGTCTGTGAGGTCCAGGGAATGCATCGCCCTCAAGGTTTTCGCCTCGGGCAGACTGTCCATCAGGTCATAAAAGCGATCGACCAGACGGGTGATACCCTTGAGACCACCAACCGCCTGATAGCTCGAGTCGGCATCCCCATAGGGCAAAACGGTGAGTTCTGTCATCGGTTGTTCTCCAGCCACGAAAAGACACCGCTGCAACGAACGGAAGTGCTGGCAGTCTGTTGATTGATCATGGTTCGGGCCGGCTTACAAAAGGTGGGATATCGGTACGAAAAAACCTCTTAGAGTGAAAACTGCAAGAACACGGCCAACAAACCCCTGCCCACAACTCACAGATAGGCGACTTTATTTTTATTTCAATTCAGAGAGTTATGACTGATTCGCCACAAGAGGCACAGAGCTTGAGCACAGTAGCAATCCCAACAATTGGGGCAAAATGCACAAAGGAAATGACGTTAATTAACGGGAAAATCAGGTACCGCAAAACGTTCGGGTGACGCGCTGCTCAGGGGCCGCAGGCATGGCATAGTCCCTGTTCGCCGGGTCGTACTCAAACGGCTTGGCCAGCACCTCTACCAGCCTGTTGAAGGGCTCAAAATCGCCGCCGTTACCTGCCTCAATCGCCCATTCCACCTGGTGATTACGCGGGATAAAAACGGGGTTGCAGGCGAGCATGCGGCTGCGAATGGCGGCTCTACCGGCTTCCTCAAGTTGACTGAGTCCCAAAAGCTGTTGCCAGCGTTGCAACCAGCCCTGAAATACCGTCGGCAACGGATACAGGCTGGCAGCGGCAATTTCCTCGGCGCTATTAACCCCATTACCCGGCTGCCCACCCCAGGCCAGCCAGTCCGCCAGCACCCGGAATCCCAGGGTGAAATCCACACGGTATTCAGTCATCAAAGACAGCAGTTCCTCGACCAGCTCATTGGCGGCGTCATCAGGCAGATCTATACCGATCTTTGCGCACATGCGCCGCCGGTAATGTTCCAGGTACTGACCGGTGAAATCGTCCAACGCCGCCTGTGCCAATTTGACGGAGGTTGCTTCGTCAGCATCGATCAGCGGCAACAGTGATTGAGCCAGCCAGGCGAGATTCCACTGGGCAATCGCAGGCTGATTGCGGTAGGCATAGCGGCCACCGTGATCGATGGAACTGAACACTGTCGCCGGGTCGTAGTTCTCCATAAAGGCACAGGGACCGTAGTCGACGGTCTCGCCGCTGATCAGCATATTGTCGGTGTTCATGACGCCGTGAATGAAGCCGATGGACTGCCAGTGAGCGATCAGGCTGGCCTGTGCCGCAATGACCTGGGACAGCAGCGAGGCATAGGGATTATCGGCCTGGGCAGCGTCGGGATAGTGGCGCGCAATCACATGATCGGCCAGCCGCTTCAGGGAATCGAAGTCCTCCCTGGCGGCGAGGTACTGGAACGTCCCCACCCGAATATGGCTGCGGGCCACCCGGGTGAGAATCGCCCCGGGGAGGAATTCATCGCGGACAACCCTCTCCCCGGTGCTCACCGCCGCCAGGCTGCGGGTGGTCGGCACGCCCAAAGCGGCCATGGCCTCGCTGACGATATATTCGCGCAACACCGGCCCCAGCGGCGAACGCCCATCGCCCATCCGGGAAAACGGTGTCACGCCGGCACCCTTCAATTGCAGGTCGTAGCGACAACCGTCCTTGCCGATCACCTCGCCGAGCAGAATCGCCCTGCCGTCCCCAAGCTGCGGATTCCAGCCGCCAAACTGGTGGCCGGCATAGACGGTGGCGATGGGATCGGCACCGTCCGGGATCATGTTGCCGGCCAACACCGCAATACCTTCAGCGCTGGCCAGCTGTTTTGGATCGATTGACAGAGCCTCCGCCAGTGCTTCATTAATGCGAATCAGCCCCGGCTGTTTAACCGGTGTCGGCAGTTGCCGGGCAAACAGGGTGTCCGCCACGCGCAGGTAGGTATTGTCAAAGGGGATTCGGACCACTGGTTTCATTTCCGGCATTGCACCCGCCAACTCGCGGGGATAGATAAGGTAATAGGGATTATAAGGTAGACCTCGACATAAAGGGCCTGTTCGCGTGGCTCAGCAGAGTTCGGCCCAGTCTTTTGCCCACAGTGCGGCAGTCACATGAGGTCGATCGTCCACCTGGGCATCAATGGTCAACATAGAGCCCAGAGGCCTGGCCCCAGAGCGATAGAGGGCATCTTCCAACAGCAGTCCGGCGTGAGCAAAGCGTGGAAAGCCACGGTCGCCCAAAGCGATAACGGTGTACCTGCGCCCGGAAAGATTCACCGCTTCGTTATCCAACACGGAATACACCGGGTAGATGTTGCGGGGCACGTCGCCATTGCCAGTGGTGGAACAACACACCAGCAGGATTTCATCCGGATCGCGCATCAGGTCATGGGGCGTTGTTTCCTCATTGACCTGGGTTTCGTGTCCCAACTTTTCCAGTATCACGGCGGCAGCTTGCGCCACCTTCCAGGCGGTGCCTTTTTCCGTTCCGACAATAATCTGAATTCTGGCCATACAACCTGGACAGCAAAAAACGAACCAGATGGA
>SBGI01000069.1 GCA_006227015.1 Gammaproteobacteria bacterium | reverse complement strand
ATGGACACGGTCACCGCCGACGAACTCTACCAGGGACTGCTGTCTCGCGAACGGTTGGGCAGCACCGGTATAGGTGAAGGTGTCGCCATACCCCACTGCCGTCTTGCCAGCTGCGACAAAATCACCGGAGCCCTGATCAAGCTACAGGAACCAGTGGATTTTGATGCCATTGATGGCGAACCCGTCGACCTGATTTTTGCCCTCATCGTACCCGAAGAGCAAAATGATCAGCACCTGCAGGTTCTGTCATTGATCGCTGAACTGCTTCAGGACGAGTCCGTTCGCGAAGAGCTGCGCCAAGCGGGCTCAAATGAGTCCCTGTATCTCGCAGCCACCGCAGATCGCGCAGCCTGAGGGCATCCCATGAGACTAGTGGTGGTGAGTGGGCGCTCAGGTTCCGGTAAAAGTACCGCACTGAATGTTCTCGAGGATGTCGGCTTCACCTGTATCGACAATCTCCCCGCCAGTCTTCTTCCAGGGCTATTCCAGTTAGCCGGCGACCCCACAAACCGACGCTGGCTGGAAAAAATCGCCGTAGGCATCGATGTGCGTAATCTGTCCAGCGATCTGGGACAATTGCCCCAGGTCCTGAACCAACTCAAGCAATCCGGGGTCGATTACGAAGTAGTCTTTCTTGACGCCAGCAATAGTGTGCTGATCCAGCGGTTTAGCGAGACCCGGCGCAAACACCCACTGAGTTCTGATCGCATCAACATCAGTGAAGCCATTGCCCTGGAAACCAAGCTGCTTGACCCAATTGCTTCTATCGCCACTCGCCACATTGATACCAGCACCATGACACTCCACCAGCTGAGAGATGTCATCAAGAAACAAATTGTTCCAGATAGCAAAGATGATATGGCCATCCTGTTCGAGTCCTTTGCATACAAGCGGGGTATTCCTGCCAATGCCGATTTTGTACTCGATGTACGCTGCCTACCCAACCCCCATTGGAAACAGGAGCTACGCCCATTCACGGGTAATCATCAGTCTGTGATCGATTTTCTGGAAACACAACCTGAAGTGGTCCGAATGGTTGAGGATCTAAAGCAGTTCCTCAATCACTGGATACCCTCTTTCCGTGCCAATAACCGCAGCTATCTGACCATTGCCATCGGTTGCACCGGAGGGCAGCATCGCTCTGTTTACATCTGCAACGAACTGGGTGACTATTTCACTACCCAGCACCCCAATGTGCAGGTTAGACACCGTGAGCTATCCTGACAGCCCCCGAGATGAAGGACTCATATGTCGCAATCCATTCGCACAGAATTAATCATCATTAATCGCCTTGGGCTTCATGCCAGGGCTGCAGCAAAACTCGCCTCCACGGCGGGAAAATATGGCTGCACCATCAAAACCGGACGCGACCCACAAAAACTCGTCGATGCCAAAAGTGTTATGTCCCTGATGCTGCTGGCCGCCACACAGGGAACCACCCTGCATTTTTACTTTGACGGCAGCGATGCCGAACGCGCCCATCGCGACATTGAACATCTGATTGCCAACCGATTCGACGAAGAGCAATAGCCCCAAGAGGGTGCGACTTCGCTGTAATTTTATAACGCCCCCCTATACACTATCGGCCATCCAACCGAGAGCCAGGGATTACTCATCAGATGCAGGCGCCCAACGAAAAAGTTAGCCAATTGTCACGGCTCGCCAGTATTGATGAATTGATGCATTCCAGCAATGTTCGGCTGCTGCGACACATGCTGAACAACCTCACCCCTGCTGACATCGCCGACCAGATTGAATCTGCCCCCCCCAAGGTACGCAGGGTTCTTTGGGACCTGGTGGATACTGAGCTTGAAGGTGAAGTAATCGGTGAACTGAATGAGGAGCTTCGCGGCGAAATCCTCCGCGAGATGGAAAGCCATGAAGTGGCCTCTCTCACCGAAGGTCTGGACCCGGATGACGTCGCGGACATCCTGCAACAACTACCTGATCAAGTCATTCCTGAAGTCATGCAGGCCATGAGCAGCCAGGACCGCCTGCGCGTAGAGCGTGTACTGACGTACGATGAGGATACTGCTGGCGGTTTGATGAATACGGACACCATCACGGTTCGTCCAGACATCACCATCGACGTCGTGCTCCGCTACCTTCGCCGACATGAAGAAATTCCCGAGGTCACGGACAGTATTTTCGTGGTCAACCGGGAGGATAGTTTTCTCGGCACCCTGCCGCTGACCAAGTTGTTGACGGCGAGCCCCAACATCACCGTTCGGGAAATCATGGTCACCCAGGTAGACGCCATTCCTGCGAATATGCCCGACTCCGAGGTAGCGCTACTGTTCGAGAAACATGACTGGGTTTCCGCTCCAGTCATTGGTCTGGACAACAAGTTACTGGGCAGGATTACCATTGATGACGTGGTCGACGTGATCATGGAAGATGCCGCTCACTCATTGCTGGGTCTTGCCGGCCTCAGTGACGAAGAAGAAACCTTTGCCTCGGTCAAACGCACCGCGCCTCGTCGCGCAGTCTGGCTGGGGTTGAACCTGATGACCGCCATCCTCGCATCGGCAGTCATCAATATCTTTGAAGCCACCATCGACAAAGTGGTGGCACTTGCCATCCTGATGCCCATTGTTGCCAGCATGGGTGGCGTTGCCGGCAGCCAGACATTGACCGTGGTAATTCGCGGCATGGCCCTGGGGCAAATCAGCCGCAACAATATGCGCTGGCTACTCAGCAAGGAGTTCGCCGTCGGCGCCCTCAACGGCATGCTCTGGGCGCTGATTATGGGCGTCGTGGCAGCACTCTGGTTCAACGACCCCACTATCGCTGTCATTATCGCTGCAGCGATGGTGATCAATCTGCTTGCCGCGGCAATTGCCGGAGCAGGACTGCCAATCCTGCTCAAGGCCTGCCGGATTGATCCGGCTCTGGCCGGCAGTGTCGCCCTGACCACTGTCACGGATGTGGTCGGTTTTCTCTCTTTCCTCGGCCTTGCCACCCTCTTCTACGGTTAATTTGACAGTCATGAGTAATAAAGACGATTTTCCCGAACACACGCCGGACGAAGAATCACCGAAGAGCAAGACCGCCATAAAGCGGGAAATGACAGAGCTTCAGAAGCTGGGTGAAGAGCTGGTCAACCTGCCGGCGGCGAAACTGGAAAAAATCACTCTTCCCGAGGATCTGGAAGAGGCAGTGATGCTGGCCCGGCGACTGAAAAACCGCGAAGGCAAACGTCGCCAGCTACAATACATCGGCAAGCTGATGCGGGTTATCGATAGCGATGGTATCCGCGAGGCTCTGGAAAGCTTTCATCAGGATAGCGTCGCTTTTCGGCAACAGTTCCATAAACTTGAAATCTGGCGGGACCGCCTGATCAATGAAGGTGATAGTGCGCTGGAGGAATTGTTACGTGAGAAGCCCGAACTGGATCGACAGCACCTTCGCCAGCTGATTCGCCAGGCACAAAAACAGGTCTCGCAAAACAAACCGCCCGCTGCGGCTCGCAAGCTGTTCAAATATCTGCGGGAAAACAGCTGATCAGGAAACATCCATCAGGGTTTTGGCCATACCGTCAGTTGCCTCAATCAACGCCGACAACGTTCCCGCCTCGGATGAGGCGTGGCCTGCATCTCGAATGACTTCCAGCCGCACTTCCCCCCAAGCCTCGTACAGCTCAAATGCCTGGTCTACTGGACACACCATGTCATAGCGCCCATGCACGATCACCGCCGGAATTCCTCTCAGCCGGTCGACTTGATCAAGGATTTCGTTGTCGTCGAGAAAGGCATCATTGATGAAGTAGTGGGCTTCTATTCGTGCCATCGCCAGAGCAGTATGCGGGCTACCCAAATGTTCAACCAGATCGGGGTTGGGGTGGAAGCTGGCGCACCGACCCTCCCATACACACCAGGCTTTGGCCGCCGCCATGCGCACGATTTCATTATTGCCTGTCAGACGCTGGTAGTATGCGGGCAGAAGATTATCCTGCTCAGCCAAGGGTATCTGGGACAGGAAATCCTTCCAGTAATCTGGAAAGACATGGCTGGCCCCATCCTGATAGAACCACTGAATATCCTGCTTGCGACAGAGAAAAATACCCCGCAGAACCATGCCCATCACTCGCCCGGGGTGTGCCTGAGCGTAGATCAGGCTCAGGGTTGAGCCCCAGGAACC
>SBGI01000321.1 GCA_006227015.1 Gammaproteobacteria bacterium | reverse complement strand
GATGACCTGGTAGAGCGCGGCACCAAAATCGAAGCCGAAGCTAAAACCAAACTGGACCAAACCGGTGACAAGCTGAAAGAAGCTGGTGACAAGCTGAAAAGCCAAAGTGAAAAACTCAAGGCTCAAGGTGAAAAGCTGAAAATTCAGGGTAAAAACCTGAAAAAAGATGCAGTGAAAGAAAGTATCACTGCCAAGGTTGATGAAATTCGCGGCAAGGTCTCTTCCAAGATCACCATGCCCACCATGCCGACTATGCCTTCCATGCCTTCTTTTGGTAAGGAAGAAAAGCTGACAGAACTGAGCGCCAAGCTGGATGAGTTAATCGGTGCTGTTTCTGCCCTCGTCGCCAAGGAAGCTGAAGAGAAACCGGCTCCGGCTCCGAAAAAGCCCGCTGCCAAAAAACCCGCAGCGAGCAAAGCCGCGGCTGCCAAATCAGCCTAAGCAAACGAACAGTCTTACCCCCCTTGCTCGCAAGAGCAACTAGTGCCACAGGCCACTTCCCATAGGCCTGATTTTATAGGCCGCCTACCAAGGCGGCCTTTTTTTATCCCCACTTTGCGTTTGCTGTAATACGAATTCTGAAACGCCGAAGAGTTTGCTAGACTCCCCCAGCCCTGAACCAACCGGAATAGAGTCTTGAATCCAGAAGAAAGTACCGCACTCCCATCTGCCTCTTTGATCAGACGCCTGATGGCAATGATTTACGATGCCTTCCTGTTACTGGGCATCACCTTTGCCTACGGAGTGGTCGTCTTTCTGCTGCGCAAGTTATTTGGCGACGATACCCTTCAGGCACCCCATGGGGCATTACAGTTTCTTATTCTTATCGGGCTACTGCTGTGCTGGGCATTTTTTTATGTCTGGTGTTGGCAGCGCAGTGGACAGACTCTGGGTATGAAGTCATGGCGAATACAGTTGCGGGCTGAAGATGGCAGCCTACCTGACTGGAAAATATGCTGGACGCGCTGCCTGCTGGCACCGTTGTCTCTGGCAGCATTGGGAATTGGTTACTTCTGGTGCCTCTTCGATAAAGACGGTGATTGCCTGCACGACAAGTGGAGCCACTCACGCACCCTGTTGTTACCGAAACCGCCAAAAAAGAAGAAAGCAGGTCAATAAACGGATAGTCAGGAAGCGCGTCGCAATAGCCAGAGGCCTACCAGAGAGCAGATAAGTGCCGGAACAGCTACTGCCAGGAAAGGATAAAAACCAAACACCACGCTGGCAGGGCCCAGCAAATCCTGAGCGGTACGAAATACCAGCCCGACCACCACACCGGCAAAAATACGGTAGCCCATGGTCACCTGCCTCAAGGGGCCAAATACAAATGAAATGGCTATCAGCACCAGGCTGACAATAGTGAATGGCTGTAGTGCTTTTTTCCAGAAGGCCAGCTGGTACTTCGAAGATTCCTGACCCTGTTCCTCAAGATAATTGCTGTAGTTATACAGACTGTGTATAGCCAGGGATTCGGGGGGAAATACGATCAGGTTCAGCAGCTCCGGCGACAGGTTGGTTTCCCACTTGCGGGTCACAAACTCGTCGACCTCGGTTCGATCATCGAGGAAATTGGTTACCACCCCCCTCTCTTCTACCCAGTGCTCCCCCTGAAAAGTGGCACGCTCGGCAAAGCTCGCCTGTAACAGGCGGTGATCCTCGTTAAAACGGTAACGGGTTACACCAAACAGCACGCCGCCCGGATACACCGCGTTGAAATGCATGAAGTCATGGCCTTCCTTGTTCCAGAAACCACTGTCAGTCTCCTGAGCGCTCTCCCCACCTTTTAACAGCATGCGTCGGCTTTCAGCATACTGATCGGAGAGTGGCACCAGGTATTCACCCATCAGCGCACCCGCCAGTATCAGCCAGAGAATGGGACGAATCACCAACCAGACAATCCGCAACACGGAAACCCCGGCAGCGCGCATCACCACCAGTTCTGAATTATTGGCCAGCACGCCAAGGCCAATAAGGCAGCCAATCAGAGATGCCATGGGGATATTTTCGTAAATACGGGACGGCAAGGTCATGGCCACATAAATCATGACCTGATTAAAGGTGTAATTATTGGAGATATCCCCTACACCATCGATTACCGCGCCGATGGCATCCAATGCCACGATAACCAACAACACCAGGGAAATGGCCCCCAGCACTGATGCTGTGACATAGCGGGACAATCGCCGCATAGGCTGGTAATCCCGCAAACGAGAAAATTGCTGCATAGGCTGACTATCAAGAAGCCGCTTCTTCATTGCCAGCCTCCTTTCTCATCTGCCTGATCCTGGCAATCAGCACTTTTATCTGGTCCCCCAGCTCACTGCGGAAGTAAAGGGCTGCAGCAATCGCCGCAAATAGCAAATGCACACTCCACAAGCCGACAACGGCGGACACCTTGCCGTCCTCTGCCATACCTCTGGCACCGTTCAGCATCACCAGATAGACCACGTACAACAACACGGCCGGGACGATCCGGGCAAAGCGTCCCTGTCGCGGGTCGGTTTTACTTAACGGAATGGCAATCAGGCTGACAACCAGCACCAGAATGGGTACCGACAGGCGCCATTGCACCGCGGCCTTGTGTGCGGGTTGATCGGAGTCCAGCAATTCAACGGTGTACATAGTGTCCACTTTGTCACGGCGTCGTTGCTGCTGGGGTCTACTTAAACGTTGGCCGTATTCCTCAAACCGGGTGATCTGGTAATCCGCCTGCCCGGGAATACCCTGAATACGAAACCCCTCGCGAAGTACCAGAAAACTTGCTCCCTGTTCCGTGCGGCGGTGGTTGCCACTCTCGGCAATCACCAGCACCAGTTGGCGGCCATCTTCGGCATCGGGGTTATTCTCCGCAAGAAATACATCTGTCATTTCCCCATCTTTGGTGACTTCCTCCGTGTAGGTCACCGAGCGGCCTCCCGCAAGCGGGTGAAAGTGCCGCGCCATCAACCCATCCAGCTCTCCCCGTTCTTTCTGGGCAGTCAGTAATGCTTCAGCTTTGCGCAAACCTGTCGGGCTGACGTCAACACTTAACCAGCCAACCACCATGGCAATAATGACACCGGGGATCATGGTGTAAACGATCAGTCGCCTGGGACTCATGCCACAGGCAATCATCACCGTCATTTCGCTCTGCACGTAGAGGCGACCGTAGGACAACAAAATACCCAGGAAGAACGCCAGAGGAAGAATCAGCTCGATAAATCCCGGCAAACGATAGCCGATAATGGCCAGCAAAATACCGGCATCCAGTTCACCGGCGGCTGCCTGTGCCAGGTATTTCACAAACCGGCCACTGACGATCACCAACAGCAAAACAGCGCAGACACCCAAGGTGGTGGAAAGCAGATCTCTTGCCAGGTAGCGAAATATCAGCAACGAATTATTCCTGTTATGCTTGGCCGATGTTGATGGGAGTTGTTGTCGCAATTATCCAGAATTAGACTCCCGATGTCTCGTACTCTCTGCCAATCTGGAGAAACCATGGAATTGAATACCCTTGTCGGGTCCCTGTCCGCCCGCAAAACCGAATGTCTTGCCGTCCCCTTCGGCATAGAAGGCCTCGACAACGCCGAATTGAGCTCGCTGGATAAGGCCAGTGGGGGTCTGCTTTCCCGGCTGGTAAAAAAAGGTGATATCAAAGCGTCGCACAACAATTTCCTGATGATCAGCGAACCGCCCGGCCTGTCGGCCCAACGACTGTTGATATACAGCACGGGTAAAGACCCGCTCAATGAACAATCGTTCCTGGAGCTGATGTCAGGCCTGTCTAGCCAACTGACAAAGCTGCCCATTAAAGCCGCAGCTATTTCCCTGGAGGGGCTGGAGGTCAGCGACCGGGATCCCTCCTGGATGGCACAACAGCTTGGTCGCCGCCTGGGCGAAGCCAGTTATCTCTTCAACCCGTTCAAGTCTGCCGACAAGAAGCCCACCACCCTGAAAAAAGTCTCCCTGTTGCAACCGACCCGCAAAGGGCTGGAGGCCAACAAGCGCGCACTGGAGATCGGTACGGCCATCGGCAACGGCATCAACCGGGCCCGTGAGCTGGGCGACCTGCCGGGCAATATCTGCACCCCCTCATACCTGGCCACCCACGCAAAATCCCTGGCCGGCAAATACACCACCATGACCTGCAAAGTGCTCAC
>SBGI01000117.1 GCA_006227015.1 Gammaproteobacteria bacterium | reverse complement strand
CGACACAGGGATGGCAATTGATGTAATGCCTGGACCAGCTGTTTTTCTTTCTCTGCAGAGAGTCCACGCTGTTTGCCAAGGCCAATACAGAGTAATTGCAGCGCTACCAGCTGGGTAGTGAATGCTTTGGTTGAAGCAACACCGATCTCAGGGCCAGCATAGGTCATCAGGGACATGTCCGATTCCCGTACCAGAGAGCTGTTGGCAACATTGCAAATCACCAGGCTCGCCAGATAGTTTCCCTGTTTTGCCGCAGACAGGGCCGCCAGGGTATCCGCCGTTTCTCCGGATTGGGATATGGTGACGAACAGTGTATTTTCTGGCACGACAACCTGCCGATAGCGATACTCGCTTGCCACTTCCACCTGGCAGGGAATACCGGCCCACTCCTCGAGCCAGTAGCGTGCCACTAGTCCGGCGTGGAAACTGGTCCCACAAGCCACGATATGTACTGCCCGAACCTGAGGAAAAATGTCGTTGGCGCGTGTGCCAAAGGCTTCCGGCAAGACATGGCTATCACTGATACGACCCTGCAGGGTGCCTTCCAGCACCGTGGGCTGCTCAAAGATTTCCTTCATCATGTAGTGGCGATAACCGCCCTTGTCCGTCGCACTGTCGTCACCAGACAATTTCACGACTTCACGATCTACCTTGTCATTTTGTTGATCGACAATACTGTATTTACCAGCTTTCAGTTCAACCAGATCCCCATCCAGCAGATACACAAAGCGGTCCGTTACCTGTCGCAGGGCCATCTGGTCAGAGGCGAGAAAATTTTCCTCGATGCCAACTCCCACCACCAGCGGGCTGCCCCTGCGCGTGCCAATCAACACATCGGGTTCTGTAGCACTGATCACTGCCAGCGCATATGCACCTTCCAGCCGCTGCACGCACCGCTGCACGGCCTCCATCAGTGAGTTCACTGAGGGCAAAAGGTGATGAATCAGGTGTGCAACCACCTCGGTATCGGTATCGGAAACAAAGTCATAGCCCAGCTCTGAGAGCTCCTGGCGAAGTTGCTGGTGATTTTCAATAATGCCGTTGTGAACGACTGCTACGGATCCCGAGGTATGAGGGTGAGCGTTGTTTTCATTGGGAACACCGTGGGTTGCCCAGCGTGTGTGGGCAATGCCCAGTGAACCTCGTGCCGGCTGCTCCACGATACAGTCAACCAGGCCTGCAACCTTGCCGACTTTTTTGCGCACCAGAAGGGCGTCGCTTTTATCAAGCACAGCAATACCGGCTGAGTCGTAACCACGATATTCCAGCCGTTTTAATCCCTCAATCAGGATTCCGGTGACGTTCCTCTGTGCCTGGGCACCAACGATTCCACACATACTGTTATCCGCTATGACTTCCGTGGCTTTAGGTTTTTTTTACAGGGCGCTGCCAGCCTGTAATGTTTTTTTGCTCCGCACGGGTCAGTCCCAACTCTCCATCGGGAACATCTTGCGTAATGGTAGACCCCGCACCTACTGTCGCCTGTTTGCCAACCCTTACCGGAGCCACCAGAGAGGTATTTGAGCCAATAAAGGCCTGGTCGGCTATTTCTGTACGATGCTTGTTAACCCCATCGTAATTGCAAGTGATGGTACCGGCGCCCACATTGACCAACTCCCCCAACGCTGCATCGCCCACATAGCTTAGGTGATTGATTTTGCTGCCTTTCCCTACACGGGTTTTCTTAGTCTCGACAAAGTTGCCAATTTTGGCACCTTCTTCCAGAACGGTTCCGGGGCGCAACCTGGCAAAGGGACCCACCACAGAACCACTGGCGACTTCTGCACCCTCAATGACGCTGTTGGCTTTTATCTCCACATGATCAGAGATGACGCTGTTGCTTATTTGACAGTTTGGCCCAATGGTGACATGGCAGCCCAGAACAACACGCCCTTCGAAAATAGCATTGATATCAATGGTAGTATCAGTGCCACAAACCAGCTCGCCACGCACATCAAAACGATCCGGGTCCGCAAGTGTTACCCCTGCTTTCATCAGGCGATCGGCTTGCTGCCGCTGATAATAGCGTTCAAGTAATGCAAGTTGCTGGCGGTCGTTGACTCCCTGTACTTCCTCGACACAGGACGCTTGCCGGGTGTTGATGCGGAGGCCCTTTGCTACGGCGAGGGAAATAATATCAGTCAGATAGTATTCACCCTGGGCATTGTTATTCCCTATCTGGGGCAATAACTCTTTCAAATGTTGAACAGGTAACGCCAGCACACCGGTATTCACCTCGCAAATACAACGTTGCTCAGGTAATGCATCTTTTTCCTCAACAATAGCTGACACGTTTCCATTGTGGTCTCGGATAATACGGCCGTAACCTGTAGGCTCATCTAGCGTGACAGTCAACAGCGAGAGATTATCTTTGGCTTCAGCAATCATAGCTGACAGGGTGTCATGAGAGATAAGCGGTACATCACCATACAAAATCAGCGCTGTGCTGTCGGAGCGAAGGTGCGGCGCTGCCTGCATTACGGCATGAGCGGTGCCAAGCTGTTGGAGCTGCTCGACAAACGTGAAAGGTCCTTGGGCAACACTGTGTTTAACCTCGTCAGCACCGTGCCCGGTGACTACGATGGTGTGGCTATCCACCAAACCCGCAGAGGTATCCAACACATGCTGTAATAGTGTCTTGCCCGCTAGACGGTGAAGCACCTTGGGCAGGGCAGACTTCATACGTGTGCCCTTGCCCGCTGCTAACACTACTATGTCCGTGGCCATCGCAACCCCTTTCTGAATGCAGGTATTTAATCAGGAACCCGACCGCTTTGCCATGTCACACCCGGCAAATGGCTGGTCTCACGTTGGTTTTTTTGTAAAAAAAAAAGGTGGCATAAGCCACCTTTTTTAAGCTTGTTTTGGGCGTGTTATTTCTTGCCACCCATTTTCTTACGCAGTTGCTCAATAGTGCGCAGCTGCGCAGCTGCTGCTGCTAGTTGCGAGGCAGCGCGTGAATAATCGAACTCGCCACTTTGGTTGGTGAGGTCGCTTTCTGCCTGTTTTTTCGCTTCCAGGGCTGCAGCTTCGTCCAGATCGTCTGCACGCAGTGCTGAATCCGCAAGAATAGAAATCCTGTTGGGTTGCACTTCCAGGAAACCGCCAGAGAGATAATAGATCTCCTCTTCGCCATCCTGTTTTATGATGCGAACCGGTCCAGGCTTCAGGTCTGTCAGTAATGCTGCGTGGCCAAAGGTAATACCCAGTTCACCCTGAGAACCCGAGGCAACAAGCATCTCAACAAGACCTGAAAACAGGGATTGTTCTGCGCTTACAATATCGCAGTGCACAGTCATAGCCATATCTTAACGCCTATATCGTCGCGTTTACTTCATTTTCCCGGCTTTTTCGATAGCTTCATCAATGGTACCAACCATATAGAAGGCCTGCTCCGGCAGATCATCGTAATCACCATTGAGAATGCCCTGGAAGCCCGCGATGGTTTGCTTCAGGGAAACGTACTTGCCTGGAGAACCGGTAAATACTTCAGCCACGTGGAAAGGTTGTGACAGGAAACGCTCGATCTTACGTGCGCGAGCAACAACCTGTTTATCTTCCTCGGACAGTTCGTCCATACCCAGGATAGCAATAATGTCTTTCAGTTCTTTATAGCGCTGCAGAACAGACTGCACACCGCGGGCAACTTCGTAGTGCTCCTGACCAATGACCAGAGGGTCCAGCTGACGAGAAGTAGAATCCAGCGGATCTACCGCAGGATAGATACCTTTCGCAGCGATATCACGACTCAGTACTACGGTGGAGTCCAAGTGAGCAAAGGTGGTTGCAGGTGATGGGTCAGTCAAGTCATCCGCAGGAACATAAACTGCCTGAACAGAAGTAATGGAACCCACTTTAGTGGAGGTAATACGCTCCTGAAGAACACCCATCTCTTCCGCCAGAGTCGGCTGGTAACCTACCGCTGAAGGCATACGACCCAGCAGTGCAGATACCTCGGTTCCGGCCAGTGTATAACGGTAAATGTTATCCACGAACAGCAGCACGTCACGACCTTCATCACGGAACTTCTCGGCCATGGTCAGACCGGTCAGTGCAACACGAAGACGGTTACCGGGCGGCTCGTTCATCTGGCCGTACACCATGGCCACTTTGGACTTGGTGAATTCTTCAACGTTTACAACACCCGCTTCCTGCATCTCGTGGTAGAAGTCGTTACCCTCACG
>SBGI01000173.1 GCA_006227015.1 Gammaproteobacteria bacterium | reverse complement strand
ACCAGTAGGGAATCCGCATTGGCAAAACCAATGGTGTCATTGATGTGGCGGAAATTTTTCAGGTCCATCAGCACCAGTGTGCCGGAAAGTTGCTTCCCCTCCGCGGCCAAATGGCGCTTCGCAGCAAAACGATTAAAGAGGCCCGTGAGACTGTCGTGTGAGGACTGGTAAATCAGATCCTGCTCCCGCGACTCAATGTTGTCCCTCATCACCGTTAGGGTGTCTGCCAGTACCTGCAGTTCTACCGGCGCCTTATGGATTGGTGCCGGCTTCTCTCCCTGGCCGATTTGACGGGCAAACTGCACCAGTGTGTTGACGGGGCGCACCAAACTGCCCGACAACCACATAGTCACAATCAGTGACAAACCCAGGGTCACCGCAAAAATTGATAACAAGGTATTCCGCAAATGCAGGAAGTTTTCTTCCCACTTCAGGTTGGACAGGTGTAGCACCGCCCACTGGTCTGCAGATTGCTCATTGAGCTTCACCGCAAATGACAGAAAATGTTCCGGGAACCCCTCCCCCGCAAGAATCTCCAGGCCAGACAACAGTTGCATGCGCGGCAGCATATAGGCCTGGGCGGTAGCACCCAGAGTAGATTGCAGAGCGTAGCGCCCCCTGTCATCGCGACTGACAAAACTGATATCGACACCGGTAATCGCCTTGGCTTGCTGGGCCACCTGTTTATCCAGCATAAAGCCCATACCGACCCAGGCAATCAGCGTTGGCGCTTTTACCGGCTGCATGACAAATTGATAACTGCCATTGTCAAATGCAAAGGTTTGTCCAGCCCCGGAGGTACTGGTATCTGTAGCCAGCCTGAACAGCGCGTTGATATCGCTTTCAGCAATGCCCGGCAAGCTGGAGAAAACCAGGTCCCCCTGTGGCGAGAGTAAAACGGCAGCATCTGCACTGATGCGACTGCCATGATTTTCGAGTACGGAGAGAATGGTCTCATTTTCCCCGGTGGCAATGGCGCGCTTGAATCCGAAGTCCGCACTCAATACAGACAGTGACTGGCTGAGCTGCTGAGAGCGATTGGCCAACACTTCACGAAACACATTGATACCGACATCCAGGCTTTTCTTTTGCTGAACTGCTTGCTCCGTATGGGCAGCATTGAGAACAAAAACAGCTGTCACCAACTGCACCAGCATCAGCACCACTACCAGCGATATCACCAATCGATTGCGGAAGCTATTCATCGCCGTTCTCTCTCATAACCCGAAACCACCAAAGCCTGCAGGCGGCGGAGCCGGTTTTTCCTGTCGTTGAATGTCGATTACGATTTGGGAATCTGGGGAGGCCGCAGGCAACGTCACGGTTGATTCCACCTGTCCACCGACCTGCCACGGGTGCCAGACTTTGATACGGAAATTGCCTTTTGGCAGTCCGGCCAATACTGCCGCACCGCCAGTATCAGTCACCGCCACATAAGGGCTTTCCGACACATAGATAAAGGCCTGCATGTAGTCATGGATATTGCAGCCAATGGCAACCACACCGGGGCGATCAAACACCAGCGGCTCCCTGGGTGTTCCCACGTAGAGTTTTAATTCAAAGGGTTTGGCCGGAGAAAAGGAATAAACATGGTGGCGGGTACGGTCGAGGTTGGGAAATGTCACCTTTTCATCCTTTGTCACCGCCATGACGAAAGGAATAAAGGTGCGGTTTTTCTGACTCATGTTATGGAGAGTTGTGGACGCTGGGCTGGCTTCTGATGGTATTTCAGACAGCAGCTCAACCACTGCATCCTCAATTGGCAGGCCATCCTTACCTGTTACCGTGAGGCGGAAGTCTGCTGCCGATGCCATGACTGGCAGCAGACTTATTGCGATTAGAAGCCAGACCTTCTCAACTAATGTCCTGACATGGCTTGTCGTATCACGGTGGTTTAATGGCAACTATTGATACTCCGAGAGCGGCAAACAGGCGCAAACCAGATTGCGGTCTCCGTAAACATTGTCAATCCTGCCGACCGGCGACCAGTATTTACCTTCCTTGAGTGTTACCAGTGGATATGCCGCCAGCTGTCGAGAGTAGGCACGCCCCCAGTTGTCATCAACCAGTTCATCTGCCGTATGTGGCGCACCGCACAAAACGTTGTCATCCAGGGGGTATTCACCCCGTTCTACGGCAGCGATCTCTTCGCGAATCTGAAGCATGGCGTCGCAGAAACGATCCAGCTCCTCGCGGGATTCACTTTCCGTGGGCTCAATCATCAGGGTGCCGGGCACCGGGAAGGACATGGTCGGCGCGTGGAAACCGTAATCAATCAGGCGTTTGGCTACATCGTCCACCGTAATGCCCGAAGCTTCCTTGATGGCGGCCAGGTCGACAATACACTCGTGGGCCACCCGGTCGTTGGCGCCGGTATAAAGTATTGGGTAAGCGTCCTTGAGGCGATGGGCCACATAGTTGGCATTAAGGATCGCCCCCTCTGTAGCCTGTTTCAGCCCCTCGGCGCCCATCATGCGAATATACATCCAGGTGATGGGCAGGATACTGGCACTGCCCCAGGGTGCAGCAGAAACCGCCCCCACAGGTGTCGCCTTGCCACTGGTGACATGTCCTGGAAGATAGGCTGCCAGGTGCGCTTTTACTGCCACGGGGCCGACACCGGGGCCACCGCCGCCGTGGGGGATACAAAAGGTTTTGTGCAAATTGAGGTGTGAGACGTCGCCGCCAAATTGTCCCGGCTGGCACAGGCCCACCATGGCGTTGAGGTTGGCGCCATCGATGTACACCTGCCCGCCGTGGCCGTGGATAATTTCGCAGATCTCGGTGATACCTTCCTCAAACACCCCGTGGGTAGAAGGGTAGGTCACCATAATCGCCGCCAGTTGCTGACTGTGCAGTTCTGCTTTGGTGCGCAGGTCATTCAGATCGACGTTGCCGTTTTCATCACAGGCCACCACCACCACCTGCATACCACACATCTGTGCTGAAGCGGGATTGGTGCCGTGGGCAGAACTTGGGATCAGACAGATGTTGCGCTCGTTGTCACCGCGGTCTTCATGGTAGGCGCGAATGGCCAGCAGCCCGGCATATTCCCCCTGTGAGCCCGCGTTGGGTTGCAGGGAGACAGCATCGTAGCCGGTCGCTGCGCAGAGCATGGTCTCGACCTCACCAATCATTTGTCGGTAGCCGACTGTCTGCTCTTCTGGGGCGAAAGGGTGAATGGCGCCAAATTCAGGCCAGGTCACCGGTAGCATTTCAGCCGTAGCATTCAATTTCATGGTGCATGAACCCAGAGGAATCATTGCGCGATCCAGGGCGAGGTCCTTATCGGCCAGACTGCGCAGGTAACGTAACATCTCTGTTTCCGAGTGATATTGGTTAAACACCGGATGAGACAATAATTCCCCTGTACGCAATAAATGACCGGGCAGACCACTTTTTGCTGAAGATTCCATATTGGCAACGGTCAGGGACGAACTGGCATCAAACAACTGCCAGAGTACCTCGACATCTTCCGCTGTAGTGGTTTCATCCAACGAGATACCCAGGCAGGTATCACTGATATCTCGCAGGTTAATGCCCTTTTCGCGGGCTGCAGCATGCAAGTCGGCAGTTCTTTCACCGATTTCAATGGTCAGGGTATCGAAGAAGCTGCCGTTCACCACTTTCACGCCCAACTCCTCAAACCCTTTGGCGAGAATTGCCGTCAGGCAGTGAACCCGCTCGGCAATGCGTTTCAGGCCCTGCGGGCCGTGATACACGGCATACATACTCGCCATCACTGCCAACAGCACTTGGGCTGTACAGATGTTACTGGTGGCTTTCTCTCGCCGGATATGCTGCTCTCGGGTTTGCAGTGCCAGGCGATAGGCTGGCTTGCCGCGACTATCAACCGAAACACCCACCAGCCGCCCGGGCAATGAGCGTTTGAAGTTATCCCTGGTCGCCATGTAGGCAGCGTGTGGACCCCCAAAGCCCAGCGGCACCCCAAAACGCTGGGTAGAGCCGATGGCAACATCCGCACCCAACTCTGCCGGACTTTTCAGCAGCAACAGGCTGAGAATATCCGCAGCCATCACCACCAGAGCCTTGTTGTCGTGGGCCTGACTGATGACGTCTGAAAAATCATGCACGGCGCCATCGGCACCGGGGTATTGCAACAGCACGCCAAAGCAATCGTGTTCGCCCAGAGTCGCGGGATCGCCCACTACCACCTCGATATCCAGCGG
>SBGI01000185.1 GCA_006227015.1 Gammaproteobacteria bacterium | reverse complement strand
CGCCAGATGGCCACCATGATGAAAGCCGGTGTTCCTTTGGTACAGAGTTTCGATATTGTGGCAGAAGGGGCCGAAAAAGATGCCCTAAAAAATATGATCCATGACATCCGTGACGATGTGTCATCTGGCACAAGCTTTGGCTCATCCCTGCGCAAACACCCGAAATACTTTGATGATCTATTCTGCAGCCTGGTAGAAGCCGGCGAACAGGCAGGTGCCCTTGAGACCATGCTTGACCGCATTGCCACCTACAAGGAAAAAACAGAAACCCTGAAAGCCAAGATCAAGAAGGCCATGACCTATCCCACAGCGGTTGTCTGTGTGGCCATTATCGTCACGGGTATTCTGCTGGTAAAAGTAGTGCCCGTTTTTGCGGAAACTTTCAGTAATTTTGGTGCCGACCTGCCCGCCTTCACCTTATTTGTGATGGGGATTTCAGATGCGGCGCAGGAATGGTGGTTTGTCTGGATAGTCTCTGTCATTGCAGCAATTTTTGCCTTTAGAGAAGCCAAGCGGAGATCGAAAAAATTTGATGCATTTATTGATAAATATTCACTGAAAATCCCGGTCATTGGGAACATTCTCTATCAGGCCATCAACGCACGTTTCGCCCGCACCTTATCGACTACCTTTGCCGCCGGGGTTCCCCTCGTGGATGCACTCACGTCAGTAGCCGGCGCTTCCGGCAACGCCGTCTATCGGGAGGCTATTCTCAAGGTACGCGACGATGTCACCACCGGCTTGCAGCTTAACCACGCCATGCGCTCAACGGGTAGATTTCCAGTTATGATGCTGCAAATGACCGCTATTGGTGAAGAGTCTGGTGCGCTTGATGAGATGCTGGAAAAAGCCGCCGTCCACTACGAAGAGGCTGTGGATAATGCGGTAGACAACCTCACCACCCTGCTTGAACCACTGATTATGGCGGTGCTAGGGGTACTTGTAGGTGGCCTGCTGATTGCCATGTATCTGCCGATCTTTAAACTTGGCGCGGTCATTTAACGCCATCAAGGCCCGGAAATATGCCTGAATATCTGGGCCTGTCCCTAAGCGTAATACTGCCTGTTACCTTCCTTTTTGGTTTGCTGGTGGGTAGTTTTCTTAATGTCGTGATTTATCGCCTGCCCCTGCAGCTTTCCAGTGCCTGGAAACGGGATGCCATGGATTTTCTTGGCATGGAAGCTACCGAGACTCATCACATCAACATAGTCTTTCCGGCATCTCACTGCCCGTCCTGCGGTGAAAAGGTAAAACCCTGGCAGAACATTCCGCTACTCAGCTACCTGTTTTTAAAAGGGAAGTGTGCCTACTGCTCATCGCCAATCTCGATACAGTACCCGCTGGTTGAGTTTGTTTGTGCCCTGATGACCACGTTTGTTGTTTACCACTTTGGGCTCACTTTCGAGGGCCTTTTAGCATTGCTGTTGAGTTGGTCATTACTGGCGCTGACGGGCATCGACTTTAACGAGCAGCTACTGCCTGACAACATTACATTGCCGTTGCTATGGTTGGGCCTGTTGGTCAACCTGAACAACACTTTTACCAGCCTGGACAGTGCCGTGTTGGGGGCTGCTTTCGGCTATCTCAGTCTGTGGTGGGTGTTCTGGCTCTTCAAGCTATTGACGGGCAAGGAGGGCATGGGCCATGGGGACTTTAAATTATTGGCGGCCCTGGGCGCCTGGTTGGGCTGGCAACAACTGCTGTTAATTATTTTGCTTTCCTCCATGGTTGGCGCCGTCGTTGGTATTCTCCTGATCATGCTGACTGGTCGCGATAAACAGATACCAATCCCTTTTGGCCCCTACCTGGCCGCAGCTGGATGGATTGCCATGATGTGGGGGGATGAACTGACCAGTAACTACCTCTCGCTATTCAACTAGCTCGTCCCATTATTAGATCTGATATGTCTCCTCACAGCCAAGTATTCACCATAGGCCTGACCGGTGGCATTGGTAGCGGCAAAAGTGCCGTTGCCGATCAATTTCGTCGTTTGAATATTGTCGTCATTGATGCCGATCAAGCCGCCCGCCAGGCTGTCGCAGCTGGTAGCGACACCCTGAAAATCATCGCTGACCATTTTGGTGAGAGCGCCCTGCAAGAGGATGGCACCCTCAATCGGGCTTACATTCGGAAGATGGTCTTTGGTGACCCGCAACAACGTCAATGGCTGGAATCCCTGCTCCACCCCATAATCAGAAATCTTATCGAAGTGGCCCTACAACAGGCTGTTGGTCCGTACGCAATTCTTGAATCACCCCTGTTGCTGGAAACTGACCAATACCGACAAGTCGACAGGGTGTTGGTGATTGATGTCCCGGAAGAAGTACAAATCCAGCGTGCAACAAAACGCGATGACAGCAGTGAAACCGAGATTCGAGCCATTATGAAAAGCCAGCTGTCGCGGCAGGAGCGATTGGCAAAGGCGGACGATGTTCTGGATAACAGTGGCCCGCCTGGTGACCTTGCGGCTGTTGTTGCACAATTACACGAACATTATGTGAAACTGGCAGGGGAACAACGATGACAAAAATGGTCAATTGTCCGGAATGCGGTAAGCCAGTGGCGTGGATAGAAGAGTCCCTTTTTCGCCCATTTTGCAGCAAACGCTGTCAACAACTGGATTTTGGCGGCTGGGCCAATGAAAGTTTCAGTATTCCCGGTGAAGAAGTTTACCCTGATGCCGACCAGGATGAGCGTGGGCAACACTAGTTACAGGGTGTTAGTGCTATGTTTTTCTACTAGCGCCTCAATAATCGGCTGATTGGCTTCGGGAAAGGCATAGTCTGTTAACTGTTCAATCTTAACCCAGCAAAGAGGCTGCCCCTCATTACCTATTGGAACGCCCGTAAATTTGCTCACACACCAGACGTCCAGCAGCACACATTTGTCGGCATAATCGTGCCTGACTTCTATCAGGGGTTCGGCTGACGCAACCTGAATAGCCAGTTCTTCCTCAATTTCTCTTTTCAGTGCCTCCATGACTGTTTCTCCGGGCTCGACCTTACCGCCGGGAAACTCCCACAACCCGCCCTGATGCACAGACTCCGGTCGCCGCGCGATTAGAATTTGGCCATGGGCATCATGGATCACAGCCACGGCCACATGAACCACATTCATCAAGTACGGTATTCAGCATTGATGGTGACGTACTGGTGGGAAAAATCCATGGTCCAGACCGTCTCTTCAACATCGCCCCTGTGCAGGTCGATGGTAATCGCAATTTCTTCTTTTGCCATTACCGCCGCACCCTGCTCTTCAGTATAGCTTTCAGCGCGACCACCATTTTTCGCAATCAGCACATCGTCGAGAAAAATCTCAATGGCCTCCACATCAAGATCTTTCAGGCCCGCTCTGCCAATGGCGGCCAGAATCCTTCCCCAGTTGGGGTCAGAGGCAAATAGAGCTGTTTTTACCAGGGGCGATTCGGCCACGGTGTAAGCCACAGCAAGGCACTCCTCCACATCTGTACCGCCGAGTACTTTTACGGTGACAAACTTGGTAGCGCCTTCGCCGTCCTGAACGATCTGCTGTGCCAGGGAAATAAACAGATTGTTGAGGGCCAATTCAAAATGCTGCCGTTCTTCGGCAGACAAATTCTGCCATGCAATGGGTGATGCACCGGTGGCAATCAGCATGGCACTGTCGTTGGTGGAAGTATCACCATCGACGGTAATACGGTTGAAGGAGCAGTCGCATGCATTGCGCACCAGTACCTGCAACTGCTCAGAATCAATCTTCATATCTGTGGCCACATAGGCAAGCATGGTGGCCATGTTCGGCTTAATCATCCCGGCACCTTTGGCAATACCGGTAATGGTAATCGCGCCGCCACCCAGCGGTAGCTTCACACTACCCCCTTTGGGGCGGGTATCCGTGGTCATAATGCCACTGGCCGCCTGAGCCCAACTGTTTTCAGACAACGCCGCATAAGCCTCGGGTAACGCCGCTAGAATTTTTTCTACCGGCAAAGGCTCACCGATCACTCCCGTTGAAAACGGCAATACAGATGTAACGGAAACCCCACCGATTTCTGCCATACGCTCGCATACCCGTAGCGCATGCACTCTACCCGGTTCGCCTGTACCAGCATTGGCATTGCCTGTGTTGGTGACGAGGTAACGACTGGCTTCGGACTGCATGTGGGATTTGGTCAGTTGCACAGGTGCGGCGCAAAACGCATTTTTAGTAAAGACACC
>SBGI01000070.1 GCA_006227015.1 Gammaproteobacteria bacterium | reverse complement strand
GGTCAGTGAGATATTCCAGCATCTTGCCAATCAAGGGCTGATGGCTCAGCAGTAAAAGAGAGCGGACCCTGAGCTTGTCTACACAGGCCTCTACCGCCAGCAGACTAGCTTCAGATCGCAACACATCTTCAAACAGTAAATCACCTTGGTAAGACAGCGTTTCCTGCAAAACTCTGAGCGTTTGCCGGGCGCGTAGAACCGGACTGCACAGAATCAGGTCAAGGCTTAGTAATTCATCCTGATGCTGTTCGAGAACAGCTCTGGTCTCGTCATGACCACGCTGGGAAAGCGCCCGTTCACCGCGTAGTTCGTCATACGGAGCATCACCATGCCGCAGCAGATAGATCAGCACGGCTAAGCCTTCGGATTGCCCTCAGGGGTATTATTTTCATCTTCAGCGGGTGCAACAAATGAGGGTACGTCTTCCGAATTGTTGATTTTGGTCGCCGAGGGTTTCGATTCTTCCGCAGCCTTTACAGGTTCAGGCGCGACAATCTGTGTCTCCGGCCAGTCGGTGAAGGGATAAGGCTTTTCATCGCTGTTATAGGTCAAAAACAGAAATGCCTGTAAGGCCCACTTCGCTACGCCCTGCCCTAACTCAAGCAACGGCAGATTGGGCTTAGCCGTCACGAGAACGAAGATAAACTGCAACACGGCTACAGCAAGAATAACGAGCCTTGCCAGCACCAGTAACAGGGCAAACAAGATCATGTAAAGCAGTCGAATCCAAGTGCCGGTATTTAACAGGTTTGCTTTAGTCTCCTCATTCATGGCTTTCACTCCGCATAAAATTCCACATCGGTACTCTGCTCAGCCAGCATTAAACTGCTTAATACTTCACTGACGGGCCGATGATTAAACATTGTTTCATAGAGTGCGCTGACCAGCGGCATATAGATACCCAACTGTTCAGCTTCTTCCTTGATAATCCGGGTGGTATTGATGCCCTCGGCAACCTGCCCGACCTTGGCCACGGCTTCATCCAGACCAAGCCCCTCGCCTAGCGCATAACCCACCTGATAATTGCGGCTGAGCGGAGAGGTGCAGGTAACAAACAAATCACCTACCCCACTGAGACCAAGAAATGTCATGGGGTTGGCTCCTAGCTTGGCGGCAAAGCGACTCATTTCGGCCAGGCTGCGGGTAATCAGCACGCTGATGGTGTTTTGCCCCATCTGCATTGCGGCGGCCATTCCTGCGGCAATGGCATAAATATTTTTCAGGGCACCTGCCAGCTCGACGCCAAAGCGATCATGGTTGGCATACACTCTAAAGTAACGGGACCCCAACAAACACTGGACAGTTTTACACAATTCACTGTCATCACTGGCAATCACCGTTGCCGTAATGGCCTTTTTGGCAATTTCTTTGGCAAGATTTGGGCCACTAATCACCCCAACCCTGACCTGGGGCAATTCCTCCTCCAGGATTTCACTCATCAGTTTAAAAGTATTCGCCTCAATACCCTTAGCGGTACTGATCGCAATAGTATCCGGGGGGAGAAACGGCTTGGCCTGGTGAGCGATGTCACGGAAGGCCTTACTGGGGACAGAAAAAAATACGACCTGACAGCCCTGTAGAGTCTGTTCCAGGTCGCTTGAAAATTTCAGGTTATCGTCCAGCCGATAACCCGGCAGGTAATTAATATTCTCATGGCGTTGGGCGCACTGTACGACATTGTCGCGATCACGCATCCACAGGGTCACATCATGGCCGTTAGCTGCAATCATGTTGGCGATGGCAGTACCAAAACTGCCACCGCCGAGAACGGCTATTTTTATTGCTTTTGCCATGTTTCCACTTCGCGGTGAGTCATCCGAAGATTATAGGTTGAATCACCACCTGGAAGCTATGCGGCACCCTCAAACAACAGCTGATTGAGGCGTTTGACAAATAACGCGGGATTCTCCAGTTGTTCACCCGCTGACAGAACTGCCTGATCATAAAGCAACCCAGTCAACTCGGCGGAACGCTGCTCGTCAGCTTCACTTCCCAACTGACGTACCAGCGGATGGGCCGTGTTGATTTCAAGCACCGGCTTGTCAGCAGGCATTTTCTGACCGGCAGCCTCCATCATCTTTCTCATGTGAGGGCTCAGGGCATCGTCCGCATAAACCAGACAGGCCGGGGAGTCTGTTAGACGACGGGTTTCCCTGACACTCTCCACTTTATCCTTCAGGTGACTACTGATCTTCTCAATGGCTGCAGAAGACGACGAGTCTTTCTCATCAGTTTTTTCTTCAGCATCTGCAGTGTCGGCAAACAGGCTATCTTCAAGTTCACCCTTGGTAATATCCTTCAATTCCTTGCCTTCATACTCGGCCACATGGGCAATCGTCCACTCATCAAGCCGGTCGGTCAGCAACAGGACTTCAATATCATTTTTACGGAAGGCTTCCAGGTAGGCACTGTTACGGGCACTGGTCAGATTGTCTGCAACCAGGAAATAAATCTTTTCCTGACCGTCTTTCATGCGTGAAACATAATCCGCCAGAGAAGCCGTCGCCTCGTCGCCCTCGGTGTTTGTGGTAACAAATCGGAACAGCCCGGCAATGCGTTCTTTGTTGGCAAAATCTTCAGCGGGTCCCTCTTTCAGTACGGGACCAAACTCACGCCAGAAGGTGCGATAGTCATCGGATGATTCCTTGGACATTTTTTCGAGCATGTCCAGCACGCGTTTGACCAGCGCAGAACGGATGCTGTCCACCGCGGGGCTGTGTTGCAGAATTTCCCGGGACACATTCAACGGCAGGTCGTTTGAGTCCAGTACTCCCCGTACAAAGCGCAGGTAGGAAGGCAAAAACTGAGAGGCATCATCCATAATAAACGTGCGCTGAATGTACAGTTTGAGTCCTCTAGAAACCTCACGATTGTAGAGGTCAAACGGCGCATGACCGGGAATATATAGCAGGCTTGTATAGTCGAGCTTGCCTTCTACGCGGTTGTGACTCCACGCCAGGGGTGTCACAAAGTCATGGCAAATATGTTTGTAAAATTCCTGATATTCGTCTTCTTTGACCTCACTGCGTGGACGGGTCCAGAGTGCCGTCGCATTATTGATCGTGTCATAGTCATAGGTCGGCTCTTCGGCCTCTTTATCCTGCTCGTCCGCCCGTTTGCGAAGGGCAACAGGAATGCCAATGTGATCAGAATATTTTTTGACGATACTGCGAACTCTCAGGTCGCTGGCAAACTCCAGAGCGTCGTCCTTGAGGTACAGGGTGATGGTTGTGCCGCGATCCTGCTTCTCAATATCCTCTATGGTGTATTCGGCTTCGCCCTCACAGGTCCAGCGTACGGCCTGGTCGGCAGCCACACCGGCACGACGGGTTTCCACTACTACCTTATCGGCAACAATAAATGCCGAGTAAAAACCCACACCGAACTGGCCAATCAGCTGAGCATCTTTTTTCTGATCGCCAGATAGTCCCTGCAGGAACTGGGACGTTCCGGATTTGGCAATGGTCCCCAGGTTATCGACGACTTCTTCCTTGGACATACCCACACCGTTATCGTGGATAGTGACGATGCCATCATCCGGGTTCAGGTCGATGCGAATACGCAGGTCACTGTCGTTTTCATACAGTGAGGCATCGGCCAGGGCTTCAAAGCGAAGTTTGTCAGCTGCATCCGACGCATTGGATATCAGCTCGCGGAGAAAAATTTCACGATTGCTGTAAAGCGAGTGAATCATCAGGTGAAGCAATTGTTTGGCTTCAGTTTGGAAACCGTGGGTCTCGACAGTCATGGCTCTCAATGTCTCCCTTATGTGATTTATTAGGATGAGACAAAGGTGGGGACAACTACGCCAAATTCAAGCGCAGAGACAAAAAAAGTCAGCGTGGCTTACCCTATACCCTGAGGTAGAATCAAAAAAGGCGGCCCGTGGGCCGCCTTTTTATCAGTTGCACAAACCGGTTTACCAGCCAGTAATTTCCTTCAGGCCATCACCGATATCTGCCAGACTGCGGACAGTCTTCACGCCGGCATCTTCCAGTGCCTTGAACTTGTCATCCGCAGTACCTTTACCGCCGGCAATAATGGCGCCAGCATGGCCCATACGCTTGCCTGCAGGTGCTGTAACACCAGCAATATAGGAGACCACCGGCTTAGTGACGTTTGCCTTGATGTAAGCAGCAGCCTCTTCTTCCGCAGTACCACCAATTTCACCAATCATCACAATGGCTTCTGTCGCAGGATCTTTCT
>SBGI01000313.1 GCA_006227015.1 Gammaproteobacteria bacterium | reverse complement strand
CTGACGATACAGCTGTCGCACTGTGCCAACTTGCTGAAACAGGGGTAACAATAACCCTGGTTGAAGCTTTTGTTGCTGCGACGTCCGCAATGAATACAATGAATTTCGCCAGTGAAGGTCATCCTGATTGACTCGCCCAGCAACCCATTTAACGGCAGGCGCTGCTCATCCAACGGTAACTGATAGGTAACCAGACCCTCCGGGCCGGGCGGCAACGCCACCTGCATTTTCTGGAGATGCCCTGAATATTCAGCCACCAGTTACTCCTGCCATTTCAGGGGCTGTGGATCATCCCCCTGGTTGCTGTGCTTGCTCGCACAGGGTTCGGCTTTTTGCTTTTGCTTGGGCGGCACGTAGCCCACGCGATCTTCTTCTGACTTATGGCGAGCGTCATAAGCAATAATTGCCTGCATGCTGTGCTCCCGCTGCTCCGGTGTCAGGCGCGTGCCATCCGGCCATTTACCTGTCTCAACAGCGAGCTTCAGATTGGTATAAATTTCGGGCGTGATCGCATCAATCAATTGCTGAAAATCCATGGACTTCCTCGGTGTAGCCTCAATATAGATTGGGAGCTTGCCTTAAACGACAGCACCCCTGGGATAATGGGAAAAACAGCTGGCAATTATAACAACTACTGCTATTGCCCGCCGGATTCAACCTTGCCGGACCAGATGCCCAGCAACATACCGCTCACCAAACCGGCACCATGAGCAGCGTTGGCAATACTGCCTGACATCAGCAGGTCTATCAGACCGGTCATGCCAGCAAACAGCCAGACCATCATAAAGACCAGCAGACCGCTTGGCAGTGCCAAAATAGGCCTCGGCGCCACCTTGTTGCGCATCCAGACATAACCCAGCAGACCGTAGACCACACCGGACATGCCGCCAAATAGAGACGGTCCACTCCACAAATACTGGGCAATATTGGAAGCCAATGCCATTAACAGCACCACCATCAGCATATGCAAACTACCGGCAAGGGGTTCGACCCTGCGCCCCAGTTCCCACATCCAGACACCGTTGAACGCGACGTGAAAGATACCAAAGTGCAGGAAAATGGGTGTAATAAGACGCCAGTACTGGCCCCTGGCCATGGCCTCGTCGGCGGTGTCAAAACGGATACTATCGCCAAACAGTTCAAAATCCTGAAACGTGAACCAGTGAATCAGGGGGAAACCCCAGTCCACGATAGCCGATCCGACGATACTCAGCAGAATCAGCACCACCACCACCGGCATTTTCTGCAGTTGCTCCTTGAAGTCCAGCTGCGGCATACCGGGCGGTGGTGGTGGCGGGTGATGAATACTGTAGTCCTGCAGCATCCTGACCACTTCCCGAACATCCTCCGAAGCAGCCACCCACAACTCAACCATATCGCCGCGTTCCCGGAGGCGGAAGCGAATACCCCGCTGCTCTAGCTGCTGGTAAAACTCGAAGATATCGTAATGGGACGGGATATCTGCAACCTGCACCCACTCTGGCTGTTGTTCAGTCATTGTGTCAGCGATTCCGCTCTGAAATACCGAGACGGCTGCCCCACCCCAACTTGGTTCGACAGGTTTCGTAGAAGTTATGTCCCACCGGGTGAATCAACTGAATCTGCTGAGCCATCTTGTGAATCCGAATCGTGTCTCCCGGCTCCGACTGGATATCATTCTGACCATCACAGGTCACCAGCGGATGCAGCTCATTGCGCGAACCCACCCTAATTTCAATGTCACTGTTGCCACCGACCACAATAGGACGGCTGGACAGGGTATGCGGGTTCATAGGCACCAGTACGATCGCATCCAGATTGGGATGCATTATCGGGCCGCCTCCCGACAGGGCATACGCAGTGGAACCGGTAGGCGTAGATACAATTAAGCCATCGGAACGCTGGCTGTAGACAAACTGCTCATCGATGTACAGTTCAAACTCCATCATTCGCACCGATTTGCCGGGATGCAGCACCACGTCATTAAGGGCGCTGCCGGTACCGATGACCTGGCCGGCACGGCGGATAGAGACTTCCAGAAGAAAGCGACTGGAAATAATAAACTCCCCGGACAGCACGCGCTTGACCTGTTCTTCCATTTCATGGGGCAAAATGTCTGTGAGAAAACCCAGGCGGCCTCGGTTCACACCCAGCAGTGGCACATTGTGCTGCACCAGGTTACGGGCGGCACTGAGCATACTGCCGTCACCCCCCACCATAATCACCAGGTCCAGGGGAACATCCAGTTTGCCGCACTCAAATACCGGCAACTCGGTATTGCCAATAAAGCGGGCCGTTTTTGTTTCCAGTATCACACTGTAGCCGGCATCACTGAGATAGCTGATAAGGCGTTTTATGGAGTCACCGATTTCGGGCAACTCAATATTGGAAACCAGTGCAATCCGTTTGAAATCAGTCATGAACTTATCTGAAAGGCCCAAAAGACATGTGTCGGATCATTATATACCAACAGTTTCCATAACTACGTTCAAAGAAGCTGCTACCGGTTATCTCGGCATAACCCAGGACAAAAGAGACCATATGGAACAAGGCGTTCGCAGCCCTGAACATCATTCTGGGAACCGGACTTAATCTGACCAATGAACAGGTCAATGCTTTTTCCCTTGAAGCAGATGGGGTCAGGGCCACTATCTTTCTTTGCAGCCCATAACGCTGACGAAGGCTTTGCGGAGGACCACTGATGCAGAGTGTTCTCCGAGGCCTCTCCGCGACCGCTATCTCACTTAATTATCCAGCCCTAACTGAACCGTCCCTAGACCCACTCTTCCATCAGAGCGGCGTAGGACTCATCGTCCGGGATCTGCCGCGGTGGGTGTTTGCAGAAGAACGCGGAGGGAATCTCGATAATACCACCCATATCCCGGTCCAAAGCCACCTTGGCGCAGCGGATGGTATCAATGGCCACGCCAGCGGAGTTGGGAGAATCTTCCACGGACAACCGCAATTCCAGGTTCATCGCCACGTCGCCAAACAGCTTGCCCTCCATGCGGATAAAACAGACCTTATTGTCGTTCTGCCAGGGCACGTAATCGCTGGGTCCAACATGGATATTTTCGGCTTCCAGGCGCTGGGGTATAGCAGCCTGCACTGCCTCCGTCTTGGATTCTTTCTTCGAGGCCAGACGCTCCCGATTCAACATGTTGAGAAAATCGGTGTTGCCACCTGTATTGAGCTGGTAGGTGCGCTCCAGCTTCACTCCACGCTTCTTGAACAGGTTGCCTAGGGTACGGTGCACGATGGTCGCACCCAATTGCGCCTTGATATCGTCGCCAATGATAGGAATATGTCGCGCCTCGAAACGCTTCGCCCATTCGGGATTGCTGGCAATAAACACCGGAATGTTGTTGACGAAGGCGCAACCCGCTTCCAGGGCACATTCGGCATAAAACTCGGTGGCCTTCTGGGAGCCCACCGGCAAGTAGTTCATAAGGACATCCACGCCGGCCTTTTTCAATTGATCCACCACGTCGGCCTGGCTGGGTTCCGCCTCCGATGACAACAGGAACGTGCGGTCATCACCAAAATTGGCCATGTGTTCGGAGTACCCATCAAGCACCTTACCCATGGATACTTTGATACCGCTGGCAGGCAGGTCGCCGCAGAACACGGCGGTGCAATTGGGCAGGGCGAACACCGCTTCGTTAACATCCACCCCCACCTTGCGCTTGTCGATATCAAACGCCGCCACCACCTCGATATCACCGGGGCGATAGCCGCCGATTTCAAAATTGAGCAGACCAATGCATTCTTCCGCCCCTCTGGCTCGGTAGTAATGGATACCCTGAATCAGGGAACTGGCGCAGTTGCCCACGCCGATGACAGCAATTCTGATGATCTTTCTTTCCACGACGACTCCTTAGCAAGCCTCACAAGGTCCACAACAACTGGTAATGAAAACGACTACTGACTTTTCAACAAACCGCCCCTGGCCGCAAACACCAGATAGCGGTGCAGGGGGTAATTAATAAGCAGGGCAACGGTCAGAGCGACGACAACCCGGGCAGGAAAATATGACAATGACGTATGGGCCACCATAAGCACCACACCATAGGCATTTACTAGAGCAGCAACCAAGCAGACAGACATATAGGTGCCCATCTGCCACAGCAACCTGTCTCCGGCAGCACGGAAACTCCAGTAGCGATTAAGCGTAAAGTTCACCATGCCACCAACAATAGGACCAAGAGCAACCGCAATGGCCAATGGCAACCCAAGGAGCTGGTAACAGA
>SBGI01000133.1 GCA_006227015.1 Gammaproteobacteria bacterium | reverse complement strand
GCGACGAAATGCAGAAAGTGCCCGGATGCCGGTTTAACACCGACCAGTGGGCGTAACCATTCGGGATTGTTGGCTACCAGGGAAGCCGGCAGATGGCCGTTAGCTACCAGCTTGTTTTCGCCATAGATATCGGCGACAACCTGTTCGAGCAGCTCAGCTCGCTGAATCAGGCCGCTGCTGATGTGCCGCCACTCTTCTTCGTCGATAAGAACCGGCATGTGACTGAGAGGCCAATCTCTCTCAGCCGCATCTTTCGTTCCATATTGACGGTAGAAAACACCGGCATCGGTCAGGTACTGGTCGCCTCGGGACTTACGCAGGGCAATTTCGTCCGGCGTCATCCGCGCCACGGCGTCGATCAGGCTGCTCCAGACCGGGCGGATAGCACCGTCAGGGCCAATCAGCTCATCGGGCACATCCTTCATGGCCCGGTAATCCGCTAGTAAGCTGGCTACCGGGTCATCGGTGGCTATTTTGCCTTGTTGCGACATGGTTACAGTCCGGGAGGCCGTCTCAGATCCAGCGTCATTGGAAATTCACGGTGAGGGACTTCCGGCTGGGGCATATAAGTGCCGGGAGTATGGCCATTTGACTCAAATCGTGCAAGGCGTCTGGCCTCTGCCTCATTGCCATTCACTGGGAATGTCTCGTAATTACGACCACCGGGGTGGGCCACATGATAGACGCAACCGCCCAGTGCACGGCCGCTCCACGTATCAAAGATATCAAAGGTCAGCGGAGCATTAATGGGCAGGACCGGGTGCAAGGCCATGGCAGGTTGCCAGGCTTTGTAGCGAACCGCGCCGACGGCGACACCCGGCGTCACGGTTTTTGTCATCGGTATACGACGCTGGTTGCAGGCCACCACATAACGTCCCGGATCGGAGGTGGTCAGTTTTACTTGCAGTCGCTCGACGGAACTGTCTGTGTAACGGACTGTGCCGCCAATGGCTCCGGTTTCTCCCAGTACATGCCAGGGCTCAAGGGCCTGACGCAGCTCCAGGTGTACGCCTTCATATTCCACCTCGCCGCAGAAGGGGAAACGAAACTCCTGTTGTGCCTCATACCATTCGGAGCGGAAATCAAAACCGTGCTCTCCAAGGTCGCGCAGGACTTCAAGAAAATCTTCCCAGATAAAGTGGGGCAGCATGTAGCGGTCGTGCAGGCTGGTGCCCCAACGGGTCAATTCACCGCCAATGGGTGATGCCCACATGCGGGCAATCAGCGCACGGATAAGCACCTGCTGGGCAAGGCTCATTCTTGGATCCGGAGGCATTTCAAAACCGCGAAACTCCACCAGACCAAGGCGACCCATGGGGCCATCGGGAGAATAGAGTTTATCGATGCAGATCTCTGCCCGGTGAGTATTCCCTGTGACGTCAATCAGGATGTTGCGCAGCAGGCGGTCTACCAACCAGGGTTGTGGCGGTGTACCTTCTTCAGGGCTGGTGATTTGCGACAGGGCAATCTCCAATTCGTAAAGGCTGTCGTGCCGTGCCTCGTCAATTCTCGGTGCCTGGCTGGTTGGCCCGATAAACATGCCTGAGAACATATATGACAGGCTCGGGTGCCGCTGCCATTGCAGAATCAGGCTTTTCAGCAAATCGGGACGGCGCAGGAACGGGCTGTCCATGGTGGTAGCGCCGCCCACGACCACATGGTTGCCACCGCCGGTACCGGTGTGGCGACCGTCAATCATGAATTTTTCCGCCCCCAGTCGCGTCTGGCGGGCCTCTTCGTAAATAGCTTCCGTGGTTGCCACACACTCCTCCCAGCTGTGGGAGGGGTGAATGTTGACCTCGATGACCCCGGGGTCCGGTGTCACTTTGATGACGTTCATACGCGAATCGTCGGGGGGCGAGTAGCCTTCAATGTGCACGGGAAGCTTTAATTTCTTAGCGGACTTTTCTGCTGCATCCACCAACTCCAGGTAGTCCTCAACGCGTTCCACGGGCGGCATGAAAATACATAGCCGCCCATCCCTGGGTTCAACGGACATGGCCGTGCGTACAAAACCGCCTTCCAGTTCACCCATGGCATGCTGTTCGACGCGGTCGGTATGGGGTTCGTTGGGTGAAAACGATGCTTTGGGCTGCGCTCTGCCGGATGCTTCTCCCTCCGGTGTATCCTCGCTCTTGAATTCCGGTAAAGGCTCGCGGGGCTCGGTAGGGTCTGCAACATTGGTATACGGGTACTGGGATGCCGTCAGGTAGGGCAGTGTTTCCAGTGGCAGGCGGAAGCCGACCGGGCTGTCACCGGGGACCAGATATAAGTGACCGCGGCGGGTTTTCCAGCGCTCTGATCGCCATTTGGAACCGTTGCCTTTGGCCCGGGACTGCCAGCATTGGATAGGTAGCACATAACCCGAGGGCACATTCAGACCGCGTTCAAACACCCGTGCAATCCGGTGCCGGTCTTCAGGGTTTTTCAGCTTGGAGTTGGAGGCAGACACATTTTCCGGCAGGTTGCCCTCCTTGATAATCCATTCGGCTGGATCTTCGTAGGCGGGCTGTACAAAGTCGGCATCTAATTTCAGCCTCTTGGCCATGTCCTTGAGAATCTTTTCGGCATTCTCCGGCGTGGCTTTGTCAGCGGGGCCATTTTCCCTGGCGATCAGGTTGGCATCGCGCCAGATGGGTTTGCCATCGCCACGCCAGTACAGGGAGAACGTCCAGCGCGGCAGCGACTCGCCGGGGTACCATTTGCCCTGCCCATAGTGAAGGAAGCCACCGGGGGCAAAGCGGTCGCGGAAACGGCGGATGAGTTGGTCGGCGAGTATGCGTTTGGTCGGGCCAATCGCGTCGGTGTTCCATTCTTCGGATTCAAAATCGTCGATCGAGACAAAGGTGGGTTCTCCGCCCATGGTGAGGCGAACATCGCCTTTATCCAGCGCTGAATCCACTTTCTGGCCAAGCTTGTCCAGTGCGGCCCAGGATTCTTCCGAAAAGGGTTTGGTAATTCGGGGGTGCTCGGATACCCGGTCGACACGCATATCAAAGTCGAATTCCACCTCGGCGTAACCCACCATGCCGGAAATAGGCGCGGCGTTCTTGTAGTGGGGTGTTGCAGCCAGGGGGATATGGCTTTCCCCAGTGAGCAGGCCCGAGGTGGGGTCGAAGCCAATCCAGCCGGCCCCGGGAAGATAGACTTCGGTCCAGGCGTGCAAGTCTGTAAAGTCATGGTCGGTTCCGGCCGGGCCGTCCAGGGCAACCAGATCCGGTTTCAGCTGGATCAGGTAACCGGACACAAAGCGGGCGGCAAAACCCAGGTGACGTAAAACATGGACCAGCAACCAGCTGGTATCCCGACACGATCCTATGCCCAGTTCAAGGGTTTCCTCGGGAGTCTGTACACCGGGCTCCATGCGGATTACATAGTTGATTTCCTTGGCCAGGCGGGCATTGAGCTCGACCAGAAAATCCACCGTATTTTTTGGCGATTTGTCGATACTGTCCAGGAAAGCCTTCAGTCTTGGTCCGGCTCTCCCCGGCACGCGATAAATCACTAGGTCTGGTCGTATATCGGTGTTGTAGTGAAAAGGCCATTCTTCTGCAATTTCCTCCACGAAAAAATCAAAGGGGTTATAGACCGTCATGTCGGCCACCATATCCACTTCGATTTTCAGTTCGGTGATCGGCTCAGGGAACACATAGCGGGCCTGCCAGTTGCCGTAAGGGTCCTGCTGATAATTCACGAAATGCTCGGCTGGGCTGACCTTGAGGGAGTGTGAAATCACCCGGGTACGGCTGTGGGGAGCCGGGCGTAGGCGAATGATCTGTGGGCCAACACTCACAGGCCTGTCATAGATGTAGTGGGTGAGGTGGTGGACAGCAGCCTTAATGGACATAACGGGTTTCCAAAGCTCTGGGGGGGACTTAAAGAGACTTACATATTTCCACTGGATGCACAATTCCAATATGGCCTGAACAGCTTGTTATTACTTGAAATTTTGACGGATATTCCCGGGGGTTATGAACGTCTGTTGGCACTCCATTTGAAGGCTATATCCGAGAGGATTGACACAAAATGGCTTGTTACCGTTTTGACCCTGGCGGAGCTGCGCCGCGATGCGGCTTGGTCCATACGCTGACGCGTTTGTCGAACTTCTTGTCGGTGCGAATACTTTTGGGCGTATCAAACAAAAAACCCGGCGCAAGGCCGGGTTTTTTGTTTGAAATGGCGCACCCGAGAGGATTCGAACCTCTGACCTCTGCCTCCGGAGGGCAGCGCTCTATCCAG
>SBGI01000071.1 GCA_006227015.1 Gammaproteobacteria bacterium | reverse complement strand
GGGACTGGGGGTTGGTTCAAAGATGAGCGCCGAAAAATTCCTGAATGCAGAGACGCTGGGTATTCTGCTGTTGGGGATTATTGCATTTGCCATTGGCACGGCAGCAGGTGTGCTCATGGCCAAGGTGATGAACCTGCTGTGCAAATATCCCATTAATCCCCTGATTGGTTCTGCGGGGGTCTCGGCAGTACCCATGGCGGCCCGGGTTTCCAACAAGATGGGGCTCCGGTCGGATCCGCATAATTACTTGCTGATGCACGCCATGGGGCCCAATGTGGCGGGAGTTATCGGTTCCGCGGTTGCTGCCGGTGTTATGATCACACTGGTTGGTGGTTAAAGCAGAAGTTGAGGTATAGATGAGTATTCAGCAAACGATAGAAGGTAAATTACAGGAGGCACTATCCCCTGATTATCTCGAGGTGGTTAACGAGAGCCATATGCATTCCGTGCCACCCAATTCCGAGACGCATTTCAAACTGGTGATAGTCTCCGGGGCCTTTGAGGGCAAGAGACAGGTGCAGCGTCATCAGCAAGTTTACCGGTTATTGGCCGATGAGCTGGATGCGGGGGTTCATGCTCTGGCATTGCATACTTACCTGCCGGAAGAATGGGCAGCGCGTTCTCAGGCCCCAGAATCTCCCCAGTGCCTGGGCGGCAGCAAGTCGAGCTGAACAGGTAACATTTTTGTGTAAAGAGGCGTGAAACGATAAAAATAACAAAACAGAAGAAGACCATGAAACTAGCTAAATCACTCATGATGCCAACGGCCATTGCCGTGTCTCCGTTGCTGATGGTGCAACGGAAACTAGTTTCGTTACCGTGCAGTTTAGTCTTGGTGGAATTGGCATTGCTACAGATGGCGTTGAAAAAGCCAAAACAGGGCATCATCACCTGTTGATTGATGTGACAGAGGTGCCGGCGATGAACAGCCCGACTCCCGCGGACGATTAACAGCATTTTGGGGGTAGGCAGACCGAGGTGACCATTGAACTGGTTCCAGGTCAGCATACCATGCAGTTGCTGATTGGAGGTCACCATCATATCCCCCGCAACCCTCCGGTGCTGTCGGAACCCGTGACTATTACTGTCAATTGATCTGGCTCAAGTGAGGGGCTTCGTTTACTTAATCCAGATCAAGTTAGGAATATCCCCAGGCTGATTTACTACACCCGTGTTTTAGGAATTACTCCACGGGAGAAAGTAAATGAGAAAGCAAAGTGCGTTATCGCTGGCCATTAATGCAGTTTTAGCGGGTTCCCTGTTGCTGGGTGCGACGGCCGCCATGGCCTATCAGCCGGGCGATTTTATTGTTCGTGCGGGTGCGGCTAATGTTGACCCCGAGGACGACAGCGATGACCTGGTTCTCAATGGAACCACACTGGGTGGAACCGAAGCTGAAGTCGATGATGATACCCAACTGGGTATTACCTTCACCTACATGATCAATGAACATTGGGGTGTCGGCCTTCTGGCGGCTACCCCGTTTGAGCACGATATCGAAGCTGACCTGCAATCTGTCAGTTTGGGTAAAGTGGATGCGGGTTCCACCAAGCATTTGCCACCAACATTGACTTTGCAATATTTCCCGATGGCGGCTGACTCGAAATTTCAGCCCTATGTCGGAGCCGGTATCAACTACACCAATTTCTTCGAAGAAGACGTTGATAGCGAACTGGAAGCCTTCATCACAAGTAAAGGCAAAATGGAATTGGACGATTCTTGGGGTTACGCCTTCCAGGTCGGTATGGATTATCAGCTCGATGAGCACTGGCTGATTAATGCCAGCATCTGGTACCTGGATATAGACACCGATGCCAAAATCAAGTTTGACAACGGTGCCGTGATCAAAACAGATGTGGATGTTGATCCAATGGTTTACATGGTGGGAGTGGGCTACAAGTTCTAAGTCGGGCTTGTAAGCAATAAAAAACCGGGCATTTGCCCGGTTTTTTATTGCTAGAATATTCAGTTGGCGAGTTGTCTCAGTTTTTCCAAATCAAGTACTTCAATTTCTTTCTTGTCCACTAACAACATGTCCTGTTTCTGAAAACGGCCAAAAACCCGGCTGACAGTTTCAACAGTCAGGCCCAGGTAGTTGCCGATGTCTGCCCGTGACATGGGGAGACGAAACCGGGTAGGAGAGAGCTTGCGACGTAGATTCCGGTTAGAAATACTCATCAAAAGGGTTGCAACGCGCTCTTCAGCACTGTTTTTGCTCAGCAGGGTAATCAGGTGCTGATCATTGGTGATTTCCATACTCATCAGCTGGAAAAAGTGACGCTGAAGAGTTGGAATAGCAATGCTCAACTCTTGCAGTCGATTAAAGGGAATCTCACAAACGGATGAGGTTTCCATAGCGGTGGCAGAGTTGGTATAGCGATTCTGACCGATGCCATCCATTCCGAAAATTTCACCGGGAAGGTGGAAGCCCGTGACCTGCTCAACCCCGTCGTTGCTGACGGTATAGCTTTTGATAGAACCACTGCGCACGGCATAAACAGAGCGAAACTCCTCCCCGGCACGGTAGATGTGGTTGTCCCGATGCAGCGGTCGACCTCGTTGAATAATTTCATCAAGGCGTTCTACTTCCTTTGCCTGCAAGGCTAACGGTAAACAGAGAGCATTCATGCGGCAATCGCCGCAACTTACTTCACTATTGTGTGGGCACTTGGCATCCATGAGCTTTTTCACATGTGGTAATGGCCATGGATTATATAGGTGATTACCCTGGAGGTCATCTGGATGAAAGTCGAAGGGGTATGTCAGAGGCTCTGCAGTTCCTGGCAGAATTGTGTCAGATGATTTAGCCCTTTTTCCGACAGTATCAGGTGGTTTTTCTCTCGGTGAAGCCAGGTAATCTTCTCAGCATTTTCTATCACGTCATGTATGCTTTTCGAAATCTTCGTGGCGGCAGCGACGGATTGCATGGGTAGGTGATGATGGCAGAGGAGCTGGTCCACCAATTTCCAGGCCAGAGTCTTCTCATGGCCTTCAGCGTAGGAGGCGCTGAAGCAGATGGGCAGATGATTATTGCGAATGGCATCGCGGTAAAGTTCAGGAGACATCAGGTTCTGATAATAACCGCTGCCCAGTTTGCCGAGGGCATCCACGCCGACTCCCAGCCAGTCGCCCAGCTGTCGCTGACATAAGCCCCATGGTGTGTACTGAAGATCTGACTGCTGTTGTAGCTTAAGTAGTTGGTGGTTTTCTGGAACAAAAAAGCGGTCGCCCAACAGGTGATATCCCCGGGCCCTGAAATGCGCTGCAAGAGATGCCAGGGGTACAGCACCCTCCATTTCGTCCAGGCCCTCTATCTCAATCATGTGTGGCTGGTGAGATATTAGTGTGTCGAGCCAACACGTCAGGGTATCCGGATCAGTTTCTGATACATCCAGTCGGTAACGACACTCTTGAAAGTCATATTCATCAATGAGCGAAAGCAGCTTTGTGATTTTCTGCTTTTGTGGAGGCAGGGTCGTATTCAGTGAAAAGACCAGGAGGTTAAAGCGTAGGCCTTTCATTAATGCCAGATTGCCCGGTGTGACGTCCCCGGCCTGGCACTCAAAGCCATATTCTTCCGAGCCACCCAGCTCTCTAGCAAAAAGCTGGTGGGTATAAAACGCGAGTTCAGTGAGCTCACCGGGTTTCATGGTCAACAGCGGCCTGCCACGAAACCAGATTTTGGTTAATCGGCGGTGTTGAAAGCGTTCCGCGTAAAAGCCGATCTCACGGTTAAGCAAGTCGACATAGTCAGGATACGGGGCATCGGGGAAAAACAGGTTCAGGGCTATGGGGCTGGCAAACGGGTGCCCCTCGAATAACTTACCTTGTGCACAAGTCAGCAGTGGCTTAAATACCTCTGCTTCCATTGGAGAGTGGACGTGGAAGGCGCCGTTTGAATTTTCATTACCGTACATGTTCCCGAGCCCGTGATTTTCTTGCGGGGTTTGGATAACACTAACGGCAGGACGTGAATCGACATTTGATATGCGTCAAACCACTGTGGGTTTTAAGGACTCGTCAACCCGGATATTTCCCACTGATTGATATGGCTCAGTTCTCTGGTAGAGGGAAGTGTACGTAACTAGTCGGCTTGGAATGGAAGTGTTACACCTTTCCACAGTTGTTTGAGGCGAACATCACGACCGCAGCCATTCCTGTAATAGTGATATTTCAGCGGGTTCTTCATGTAATAGTCCTGATGATAAATCTCGGCCGGATAAAACGTTTTAGCGGGCAGGATCCGGGTGACGATGTCTTTGCTGAACAGCTTGCTGTCAATCAGTGACTGTTTGG
>SBGI01000006.1 GCA_006227015.1 Gammaproteobacteria bacterium | reverse complement strand
TACATCACCGACCAGTCGATCCAGATCCGCACCATGCTGAGTGACCTGATGAACAACGTACTCACCGGTGTGATTCTGGTGATGGTGATCATCCTCGCAGCGATGGGTTTCCGTTCCGCCTTCCTGGTGGGTTTGGCAATTCCGGGCTCGTTCCTGGCCGGTATTCTGGTCATCAACCTGCTCGGTTACACCCTCAATATCGTGGTGCTGTTCAGCCTCATATTAGTCGTTGGCATGCTGGTCGACGGCGCGATCGTGGTGATCGAGCTGGCGGACCGCCGCCAACGCCAGGGGCTCACCGCCAAGCAGGCGTTCAGCTATGCTGCCTCCCGTATGGCGTGGCCGGTGATCGCGGCAACCCTGACCACCCTGGTGGTGTTTATGCCACTGATGTTCTGGCCGGGTGTGATCGGCCAGTTCATGAAGTATCTGCCGGCAACGGTGCTGATCTGTCTGACTGCCTCCCTCACCATGGCACTGATCTTTATGCCGGTACTGGGTTCGGTGCTGGCACGCCGTCGCAACAATATGGCAGACAAGGAAGACGTGGACGAATACGCCCTGCCGGAGACCACCTTTAACCGTGGTTACCGTGCCACGCTGCTACCGCTGCTAAAGCACCCGGCGAAAACCCTGTTGCTGGCACTGGTGTTTATCGGCGGCACCTACGTGGCTTATGGCAACTACGGCCGAGGCGTCGAGTTTTTCCCGGATGTAGAACCGGAGCAGGTGCTGGTGCGTCTTCACGCCCGTGGAGACCTATCGATCTACGAGAAAGACGCCCTGCTGTGGCAGGTGGAACAGCGTTTGATCGGCACACCGGGTGTGAAATCCATGTACGCCCAGAGCTTTAACGACGGCGGTTCCGAGCGGGCCGAAGACGTGGTCGGTGAGATCCAGTTTGATTTGCTGGATTGGCAGCAACGACCAAAAGCAAAGGACATTCTGGCGGAGATGGAACGCCGTACCGCACACCTGCCGGGTATTCAGCTGGAGTTCCGTAAAGCGGAAAACGGCCCGGTACAGGGCAAGGCGATGAAACTGCAGGTAAGCGGTTACACCAATGAGCAGATCTTCCCGGTGGTTGCGCAGATCCGCGCAATGATGGAGGAGATGGGTGGATTTGTCGGCGCTGAAGATAGCCGCCCGCTTCCGGGTATCGAATGGCGTCTCAACGTTGATCGCGAGGAAGCCGGCCGTTTCGGCACCAATATCGTGACCGTAGGCAACGCCGTTCAGCTGATCACCAGCGGCATCAAGGTGGCCGACTACCGTCCAGACAGCTCTGACGAAGAGGTGGATATCCGCGTCCGCTTCCCGGCCGAGAAACGCAACCTGGATCAACTGATGCAACTGCAACTGCACTCCGATCAGGGCATGGTGCCGCTGGCCAACTTCGTCGAGCTGCAACCGGCACCAAAAACCGGCGTGCTCAACCGCGTGGACAGCCGTCAGGTTGTCACCATCGAAGCCGATCCGGCCGAAGGTGTACTGGTGAATGATCTGGTGGTCGAGCTGCAGCAGAAACTGAAAACGCTGGAGATTCCACCTGAAGTGCGTCTGACCTTTAAAGGTGAAGACGAAGAGCAGGCAGAAACCGGTCAGTTCCTGAGCACGGCGTTTTCAATCGCAATCTTCCTGATGGCACTGATCCTGATCACCCAGTTCAACAGCCTGTACCAGGCCTCCCTGGTCCTGTCCGCCATCGTGTTTTCCACGGCGGGTGTATTGTTGGGCTTGCTGATCACAGGACAGCCGTTTGGCATCGTAATGGTCGGTGTGGGCATCATCGCCCTGGCGGGTATTGTCGTGAACAACAACATCGTCCTGATCGACTGCTACAACGACCTGCGCCGCCAAGGACGTGAACCACTCACCGCCGCACTGGAAACCGGCAGCCTGCGTCTGCGACCGGTACTGCTTACCGCTGTCACCACTGTGCTGGGTTTGATGCCGATGGTGCTGGCGATGAACATCGACCTGATGGATCGCACAATTAGCTTCGGTGCCCCGTCTACCCAGTGGTGGACCCAGCTTTCAACGGCAATCGCTGGCGGTTTGAGCTTTGCCACGGTGCTGACCTTGTTCCTGACGCCGTGCCTTTTGGTGCTGGGTGAGAAACGCTGGCTTCCCAAGTTTAGCTGGAAGAGAGGGAAAGCTGTAACTGCTGAGACCGCAGATACGCCAGCCGTTTAATCCAACCAATCATCCCCACAAAGCCCAGCCACCTGGCTGGGCTTTTCTTTTGTAAGGCACACCGGACAGCCCATCTATTGCCAAACAAGAGACCTCTATCAATAAGTGCGTGCGATCTTTCAGCGGGCGCTAGCGCTGAAAGGGTTGGCTGAGATATAGTTCTACTCGGTGGGTGATTGGAGTACCCGTATCGTAATCTGTAAATCTAGCTAGTCTGCAGGACTCAGGTATTTCAGGTGAATCGTCAGGATGATGGCCTTCAATTCTACTTATCTCTTTTTCCATACCACTTCTCGTAGCATTTACGTTTCGCTGTTGCCAGCGTCAATTTCGACAATGCGTAGTACCCCCATACCTATGGAGATCCATATTACCTTGAACTGAAGTAACGCCTCCACGGGATAAGCATCAAAATTTAATTTCAATTTAAGGAGATAGGTTTTGAGTAACTGGTTTGAAAACAACCCTACAAAGTCTGTTTTAGTCCATACCGTTGTTGTGGCAACAGTTACATGGGCTGCATTCACTTTCATCTTTGATGAAAACAGAGTTAAATTGCACGAGGCAAAGGTAGCTAGGGCCGAGGCCGAAACAAAGGAAGTAAATGCACAAAACTCAGTTCTAGTTACGAGGGTTGACTATCTCACCAAAGAAAATGAAAAGCTATTAAAGTGGCTAGAAAACGAACCCAACGCAATTCCTTTCTATGAAAAACAAATAAAAGATCTTAAAGAAACAATATCAAAGCTAGAACAACAGGAAGAAATATTTAAGAGCAATACAACAATAGATAATTCATGGTTTGAAAAAGAGTTAAGCAAGTATAACAAGGTTCAGCTCAAACCCACTGGTGCATCTATATTTGATGCTAAAACAAATCTAGTGGTAGGTGCAGATCGAGTAACCACTAACGGAACCACGGACGTAAAAATAACCTTTCCGGATGGAAAAAAGATAGAGAAAAAGTCTGCTTTACCTGGTGAGACATGGGACTTCGAAGACAATGGTAAAAGTTATCGACTTATCCTGGAGTCTGCAGATTGGGCCAGTCAGAGATATAGCACTCGACTGATTGAGTTGCCCTCCCCTGAGAAACAGTAATTTTTAGTACATATCTCTGCCGTACTATGAAAAAAGGTTGGTAACACATGAACAAATCTACGTTCTATATTCAAGAAGCAATATCTCAAGCAAACTACGCACTGCTATCTTTTGAACAGTATCAAGGTGCGTATGACCAAGGTGATACGAAGCTAGTTTTCTACCATCTCCATCACTTTGTCCTACATGTAACTAATATTGATAAAGTACTTTTCCCTTCTAGAAATACATTCAGAGACAACATCCTAAACAGCGTTCAACACTCTGCAGAGCTTGATTTAAAAGATATCAGAAGGCTAAGAAATCACCTTGAACACTTCGACGAACGTTTAGACAGATATGTAAAAAATTATCATGGACAAGCCTTCTTTGACAATAATCTTGTCACTGGTACACATGGATTTCCAGAGGAAGACTATTTAAGGGCTTTAGATGGAAATACGTACAAGTTTTATGGAGAGGACTTTGAGCTTAATGATATACGAAGTTGTTTAACTCCATTGATTGCCACTTTAACCAAGTTCATAGAGAACGAATAACACACCATTAATGTTTACACCGAAATTTGGGCTCCCGCCCAAACCATACGTTTTCACTACGTACTACAGATATATCACTAAGGAGAATACCTATGAGGTCTCGATACAGGGAAGGTCTATCACTCGAGCAAAAAGGCGACCTCGAAGGTGCTTTTTCAATCTTTACTGAGATATCAGAGCTTAGTAATGACAAAGAGCTGAAAAGATATGCACGGGTTAAAGCAGATAATATCCGTGCATCTATTGAAGCAGTTTCATTTAACTTCGATAAATCTGATTCGGCGCAGGAATCGGAGCAAGACCAACCTCCAGCATGGGCACCTGAAAGTGCGAACAAGGTCGCCGCAATTTTTGCGATTTGTTACATCATTTTCATCTGGACCGCTTCGATTGCTGCGCATTATCTCCAACTCGATCTAAGCGCCGCGAGCATCAATGTACCCACCATTATATTGACGTCGTTTATATGCTCAGAGGTATTCAAGAGGCTTGAAGGTAGGTCCATT
>SBGI01000049.1 GCA_006227015.1 Gammaproteobacteria bacterium | reverse complement strand
GTATTAGACGGCCGCTTGGCGCTGGGAACCTGGCAGGGAGTTTACTGTTGGGAACATCGTCACCACGCGGGACGTCGTCAGATTGTGGTGCACATCGGCGAGTAGTGGGGGAATGGAGCCCGTAGTGGTTGCCACAAGCTCCGTGTGGGATCAAATTATTACTACTGCTTGTTGGTTTCTCTTACCGCCTTCAGGGCATACGCACCCCCAATCAAGCCAATTATTCCAATGCTATGGGCAGCCATTGCGAGGCCTGATAACTTAACGATGGTGCTGATAAGAAGCGGGCCCGCAGTTGCACCTACATCTGAAAGAAGGCGCCAAACGCCAATAAAACTTCCTTTGTTATGTTGTGGCGCCAAATCTGATCCCATCGTCATAATCACACCTGCAGAGATACCGTTACCGATCCCCATCAGGGATGCGATTGCCACCAGGCCCACGAAGCCCTGAGAAAGTGGTAACAGAGCAATGGCCGCACCAAGAATCACTAAGCTGGCAATAAAGATCGGTTTCCGGCCTATACGATCCATCATGCTTCCTGCAGGGTAGAACAGCAACGCGTCAATAATAGCGCCGGCTGATATTGCCAAGCCGATGCTGGCCTCATCCAGCAGCAAAGCGGCGCCTGCCAATGGTAATAACAGTGCGCGTGAGGAACGCACCAGCGTTAATGCAAACGCTGCAATGCCTGCGGTCAAAAATGTCTTTTGATTGTCTCTTAGCGTTGCTTTAAGGCCTGTTACATGGCGTGCTTGGTGAGTGCTGGAAGGATGGTTTTGCACCCAGAGATGTATAAACAAAATGACCAGCAACATGCTTGCAGCAAAGATGTATAACGTAACGCCATAACCCATTGCTGCAATTAGAAGTCCTGCCATCGCAGGCCCGATCACGTTGCCAAGCCGGATTGTTCCTGCAGAAAGGGCCATAACCCTGCCGCGTTCATGAACCTCCGCTGCATCGCTAATAAAGGAAATTCGGGCGACCAACCATGCACCATACGCTAATCCCAGCAGTACAGCCGCCAGCATTAACACAGGCAGCGACGGCACAAGTGCCATAAGTATCAGCGCTGCTATGAATAGGGCGACGGACCCTATCATTAACCGCTTATCGCCAATCCTGGCAAGCAGCGCTCCGGCTGGCAAATCTGCCGCCATCATGCCTACACCCTTTAGCGCGATGATCATTGCAGAGTCCGCCAAACTGCCGCCAATTTCCAGCACGTAGAGGGGCAATACGACAAGCAGGGCTTGCTGCATAACTGATATAACAGCGGAAGGACAGACTACTGGAAGAAAGAAACGTCTCAGGATTCCTGACATGGTGACTACACTCAAGGTTGATGGAAGCGAAAGGAGTCTAAGCAGGCGTGCTGTAATGAAACAATTTTAAAAATCAGGTGCGGGTATAAGTTTTTTGCATAGAGTGGCCTGTTGATACGTCCTTCGATGACGAATTTAAGCATCTTGGTTATAGGAAATTGACTTAGGATAATTAACGCGTTTCCATGAAAAACAACGCGCCGATCTAGTCTTGCAGATACTTTGTGAGGCTGGCAGGTGTTGGCATTGATCGGTAGAAGGATTTGAAATGTGTAAAGCAGGCCCCATCTATGCGGCGACTCAATACCCCGCTACGACAAACTGTGTTGTTGATCAGAGGTTAGTGCTGTGAACGAGCTCGACTACTTAAACCTTGACGGTAAAGCGTTACAGCTGTTTCTGGTGGTCCAGGAAGAGGGATCTGTTAGCCGAGCAGCGGAGCGGTTGGGAACGTCTCAATCTGCAGTCAGCCATACGCTGGATAAATTGCGCGCGATAACGGGTGATCCTTTATTCGTTCGGGCAGGGCGGGGAATTGTTCCCACCAGCAGGGCCTTAGCACTGGTGGGACAGGTTCAGGCCAGTCTGGACAGTTTACGGGCGCTCACCACATCCGACGAGTTTGATCCCGCGACAGCCCATCAGCACTTTACCGTGGCTGCGAACGATTTCCAGCGAGACTTTATCCTGCCTGACTTTCTAAAAATGGTTCGAGATGAGGCGCCTGGGGTAACCTTCGGTGTCATTCCGCTAAATTTTGCTCCCAATTCAGACATTCTTCGTGAAGACCGGTGTCAATTAATGATCACGCCTCATCCACCGGAAGCATCGGATATTATTCAGCGGCGATTGCTAACCGATCATTACGTCTGCTATTACGACCCGGAATGCCGCGATGCTCCCTCAACCCTCGAAGCCTATCTTGCGGCACAACATGTGGAAGTTGTGTTAGCGGGTTCAACACATTTACTCGTGGATAAAACAATTCACACGTTGGGATTGGAGCGTAATATCTTCCTGACCTTGCCGAACTTTGCAGGGATCTCTGAGTTTATTCGTGGTACTGATCTGCTTGCTACCTTGCCAAGTAAGCTAGCTGGAAACAGCATCAAAGGCATCGCAAGTCATTCCCTGCCTTTTGAGTCTCCTAAGCTCAGCATGTACATGCTTTGGCACAAGCGCTACCAGACCAGTCCTTCCCATCGCTGGCTAAGACAAACGTTAGCGGATAGCTGTGGTGCCGATGAATCTTAAATCGGTGTAATAGATTCATCTGTATTTTCGATGAATACTATGAAACAAGACCTGTTTATCTAATATCACTATCCCCAGATACTGGACCTGTCTCTACAGTAGTGAGGCGGGCCAGAATTCCGGAGCCCTCCTTAAAACACCTCTTGTTAGAGATCTGGCTGACAGCCGTTGCAGGTTCCTCATCAGGTATCCGAATTTGAAGCAGCGCTGTTTGTGCCTTTAGTGATTCAAGCGTGAATTGCCTACCAGTTTCTAAGGTGTGTTTGCAGCAGCTTCGCTGTGCTCACCGTAATTCGTGCTTAGTTTTCTGTAAATCTTGTTGCCCTTGATTTGGTGTGGGCAGTGTTGGAGGTGTCTTTTTGAGTCTGCCTAAATCCCTAACAGACACGCTCTTGGTTGTCGTTGGATGTACCTTTTTTGCGTTTTCGATTGTCGCGTTTCTGATGCCTTATCGAATTGTTGCAGGTGGTCCGCCAGGGATTGCAGTGCTGCTTAACCACCTCGCCGGATTTGGACCGGGCCTGGTTATCGTGGTGGTAAACGCGTTTCTGATGTTGCTTGGGTTGCGTTCCCTGGGGTTGAAGTATCTGGTGCGTACCATGCTCGCCGTTGGGTTGATCGCGCTCTTAACAGATGGGTTTGTTTACGCATTGCAGGATGTGGTTATCACTGAAGATCGACTGCTCAACGCGCTCTGTGGTGGTGTGGTGTTGGGAGCAGGCATTGGCTTGATCTTTAAAGGTGGTGCAGCTTCCGGCGGCTGGGCAGTGCTGACCCGTATGGTTGCGGATCGAGCCGGTATCAAGCTCGGGCAAGCGGCAGTTTTCTTGGATGGCAGTGTAGTTCTGACCTCGGCCCTGGTGTTCGGTGATTACGAGTCGGCGTTGCTGGGTGGGATCACAGTTTTTCTGACCGGCCGAATGATTGACCACATCCTGACAGATCCGCGTCGCGTGCAGCAGGTCTATGTATTCAGCCGTATGGCGAGTCAGCTGAGGGCGATGATCGACGCTCAGTTTGGAATTCAGGGCGCGGTGATTCGCTGCGATGCTGCCAACACTTCATCTGACGAAGGATTGCTGTACCTCAGCGTTGATCGCAGGCATCTAAGCACCTTGATGAAGCTGATCAAGGAAGAGGCGCCAGATGCAACGGTAACCGTGACGAACGCGAAGGACGTAACAGAATCCCGAAAGGTTGATTGACTCTGGAAAGGCTGCGTGTGAGCCCGGCCTTTCTAAAATTTAAGTAAGTGTGTTGTACGAAGTTCATGACTGCTTATACCCAGGGGCGTTGCGATGAAGCAATCCGGGAAAGCAGAACATCAAAATAAATATAAATGTTGTTAGAGCAACAAATGAGGAGATATTCCTATGCATGTACCAGTGGTTATTGTTGGTGCGGGCCCGTCCGGTTCGCTGTTGGCCTGGATTCTACGTCAGCGCGGAATTGAGAGTCTCGTTCTGGAGCGTAAAAGCCGAGAATATGTTGAAGGTCGTATTCGTGCGGGTGTAATGGAGCAAACAGCCGTCGAGCTGATGGTGAGAGCAGGCATTGGTGAGCGCCTGCAAAAGGAATGCATGTATCAAGAGGGTGTGGTCGTTGGCCTGAAAAACGAACACCACTATATCGACTTCCAGAAGCTGATCGGCGTCGGCGTTACTGTTTACGGTCAGGCTGAAGTGACTAAGGATCTGTTGGGCGGTCTTGCTTCAGTAGGTCATAACGTACTTTATGAGTGCCCGGTTACATCCATCGAGGGCATTGAAAGTGATA
>SBGI01000194.1 GCA_006227015.1 Gammaproteobacteria bacterium | reverse complement strand
ACTGGGGATTGTCCGGATGAATGGTAAAAAACTGGCTCATGGATCGCTACTGTATGCTGACTGTAGCCATTATCTCACAGCAGTGAGCGGAAGGGAGCAAGGTTTAACCTCGGTGAGGCCGCTTCTTATTGAACTATAGTTTCTTCAAAGTATTTGTTCTGGAACTCGCTCAACGGCAGCGGTTTACTGAAATAGAATCCTTGGCAACTGTCACACCCCAGCTGCTGCAAGATTCGGTACTGCTCTTCGTTTTCCACACCCTCAGCCACTGTTTTCAGGCCTATGCTGGTGGCAAGTGCCACAATGCCCGCCACAATTGCCTTGTCGTTTTCATTCTTCTCCATATCCCGAATAAACATGCGATCAATTTTCAGCACATCAACCGGCAGACGTTTCAGGTAATTCAGCGAAGAAAAGCCGCTGCCAAAATCATCAATTGCCAGCGTAAGCCCCATTGCGCGCAGCGCATTCAACTCGTCTTCAAGTTCACTGGGGTTTTCCATCAGTGTGCCCTCGGTGATCTCAAGCTCCAGCGTTTTCGGTGCAATCTGGTACTCTTCGACGACACGCTGCATTTTTTCCTTGAAGTCATTCTGCTGGACATCCTTACCAGACAGGTTTACAGCAACCTGTAATTTGTGGCCACTTTGTTGCCATTGCTTCAATTGTTTACAGGCAGAGTGCAACACCCAATCACTGACCTGGTTTATTAACCCCGACTCTTCGGCCATGGGAATAAACATATCGGGAGAGACAAATCCGTGCCGGGGATGATGCCAACGAATGAGCGCCTCAGCGCCCATCAATTCGCCATTTTTAAGATCAATTTTTGGCTGATAATAGAGAACCAACTCTTGATTTTGTATGGCATTGCGCAACTCCCGCTCAATTTCCATTCGGCGGGCAATTTCGTCTTCCATTCCTTCAACATAAAAACAATAGTTATTACGTTCCTCTTTAGCACGAAACATTGCTGAGTCCGCATGCTTCATCAGTGAACTGCCATCCTGCCCATCCTGAGGGAATACCGAGATGCCAATACTGGCGGTAACAAACATTTTCTGCTGCAGAAAAACGAAAGGCTGGCTCAACGCATCACAGATTTTGCCGGCAATTTTCGAAACGGTCTCCAAGTCTGTCACACCTTCAAGGATGACAGTAAATTCATCCCCGCCCAAACGGGCAATAAAGTCCTGACTTCTTACGCAGCGACGTATTCGCTCCGATACCGCCTTCAGCAACAAGTCCCCGGCATCGTGTCCGAGGGTATCGTTGATCATCTTGAAGCGGTCCAGATCCAGAAACAGAATAGCCAACTGTTTTTCTTCCAGTTGCGCCCTGTTCAACATCAAACGGAGTTGCTGCATCAGTTGGGTACGATTGGGCAACCCGGTCAGTGGGTCATGATAAGCCAGCCGCTTGACGTGCTTCTCGACCTTGTTGGCCTGAATCAACCGTGAAACCCGTTGCTTCAATACCGAAAAGTGAATGGGTTTCGGTATGTAGTCGGTGGCGCCAGACGCAAATGCCTTAACAATGGAGTTTTCATCTTCCAGCGCCGTCACCATCAAGACTGGTGTGTCGGCTCCATTGGGCAGTTGACGAATTCGCTCACAGGCGGCGAAACCATCTACTTCAGGCATCATCGCATCCATCAGTACAAGGTCTGGCATATGACGCTGACAAAGGGCGACCGCCTCCTCACCGTTGCTGGCTTCTTCAATCACATAGTCTTCCGTTTTGAAGACGTTTTTTAACGCCAACCGCATGGAGCGGTCATCGTCTACAACCAGAATGCTGTATGTATTCCCTTTGATGTGTGCCTCGCTGTCACTGCCGACAATATAATCTTGCAGCTCCTTACTGAGACTGGCATAGGCCTCTTTCAGTTGCTTGTGCAGATTCTCGGCATCCACGAGATCATCTATGGCACCCTTTTCTTCCAGGATTTTAGAAAGGTCAGCAACCCGCTTGGCACCAAAGTTAGATGCACTGCCCTTGACGGTATGGGCCAACTCGCGAACCTTTTTGGCATCTCCATCAAGAATCGCATGCTGCAGTGATTGCAGGTACACCGGGGTGTCTTCCAGAAAGGCCTCGATCATGGAGACCAGCACTTCCCCGACACTACCCTTCAATTCCTCTATCACCAGGGGATCAAAACCATCTCCCGGAATATTCAGTTGAGTTGTCTCTTTGAAGTCAACCGCATCATCTCCATGACCACCCAGCACATCACCCTGATCCGCTGGCACCCATTTCAACAGCATCTTTTTCAATTCATTAATGCGCAGTGGCTTGGAAAGGAAGTCATCCATACCAGAGGCTGAACAGCGTTCGACTTCCTTCTGGGTATTGTTAGCCGTCATGGCAACAATCGGAACACCATTCCCATCGTAACGACCACCTTCATACATGCGTATCTGTTTGGTAGCATCGTAGCCGTTCATGACCGGCATGTAGCAATCCATCAGGATCAGGTCAAAGTTTTTGCGCACAATGGCTTCAACTGCAGCCTTGCCATTATCTGCCAGCTGGCACTCGCACCCCATGCGCTCGAGCATACCGATGGCCACCTGCTGATTGGCCCGATTGTCGTCAACCACCAGCACTTGTCGAGGGTTTGCATACAGCTTTTCGATGGTATGGGTTTCCATACGCTTGTATTCTTTCGCCGCATCGGGGTTACCCAGAAGATACTGGGCAAAGCAACTCTTCAGATCATTTGCTCTTAAAGGCTTGCTGAGATAGGCGACCCCTTCAATTTTTTCCGGGCTTTCTTTGTCCCACGGGTTGTTAAAGACCGTGAACACACAGTTTTTGACGGAGGCTTCATCACGCACCAGGCGCAGAAAATCAGGCGCTCGCAATCCAGGCATATCCTCGTCAATCAGCAGCACATCAAGGGATTTACTCTGTCTGGAAAGCTGTCGGATGTGCTCCAGAGCATCGACAGCGGAGTCGATAAATTCACAACTCACCCCAATCTTCTCAATCTGTTGCGAGCCATAGGCACCGACGATAGCACTATTGTCAATTAACAGTGCCCGCTTGCCCTGGTAGTCATTGCTTTTAACTGGCGGAGCCACTTTCTTGAGGTTTTCAACAACTCCTGTCGGCAAAGAAAACAGAAAGGAACTGCCTTTGCCGGTTTCACTTTCGACACGAATGGATCCACCCATCAGCTCCACAATCTGCTTGCTGATGGCAAGCCCCAGCCCGGTACCCTCGTACTTTTTAGTACTTGAAGAATCTACCTGGGTGAAAGCATCAAAGATTTTTTGCTGACTTTCTTCTGTAATTCCAATGCCCGTATCTCGAACCTCGACTTGCAGCATCTGACCCTCTTCAGGGGAACAGGGGTCATCCAGGCAGGAAACGTAAATCGACACTTCGCCTATATCGGTAAATTTAATGGCGTTACCCACCAGGTTAATAATCACCTGCCGAATTCGGGAACTGTCGCCGTGAATATACCTGGGAACGCCTTCCTCAATCAGATAGCCAACATCAATTTTCTTTTTCAGCGCCTGGTTAGCCAGCAGACTGATGACTTCATCCAACAGTTCATGCAGAGAACAGTCTTCCTTCTTGATTGTCAGGTTATTGGAATCAATCTCGGAAAAGGTCAGGATTTCATCAATCAGTTCCAGCAACCCTTCGCCGGAAAGTTTTGCTGTCTCAACATATTCCTGTTGTTTGGGGCTCAGCCCCATCGTCATCAGCAAATCGAGCATGCCGAGAACCGCGTTCATGGGAGTTCTCAATTCATGAGTGACATTCGCTGCAAACTCACCCTTGATTCGGGCAGACTCCAGGGCGGCGGACATTGCCCTCATAAGTTCCTGCTGACGATTTTCCAGAGCCTCCATCATTGAGTTAAATGCATGCTGCATCTCAGCAATATCAGCAGGGCCACCGAGGTCAGCACGGATCACAGAATCGCCGTTCTCGGCTCGCTTCATGCTGCTCGCCAGTTTTTCCAGGGGGTTGGTCAAACGACGTGAAATGCCAAGCAGCATTAACAGCAGGATGACGGCAATGACCAGAGAGATCAGCAAATTACTGCGGAGAATACTCTGCTCCATCAGAATTGAGGCATCTTTACCTATCTGAAGCAGGATATAACCAAGTAACTCCTCACCATCCCCAGAAGGGCTGTCAAATTCAGCCCAAATATTATCCTGGGACTCGCCGGCAATCACCGGGGCGCTGAATAACCACATATCGCTGTCTTCCAGCACCAGGGATACATCATCTGGGCGTCTGGCGATGGGAGACAGTTCATCATTACTGCTGTAGAGCACTTTACCGGTTTCGGTAAGCACGGCCACAGATTTCACACCTGGGAAATTGAGGGCATTATCCACCAGCTCTTTGGCGCTGTCCTTGCTCTGGTAGAGCAG
>SBGI01000096.1 GCA_006227015.1 Gammaproteobacteria bacterium | reverse complement strand
CGTAAACTGCTGGACTACCTCAAAAGTAAGGACGCAAACCGCTACACTCAGCTGATTGGAAAGCTCGGACTGCGTCGTTAATAGAATTGCTGACGGCTCCCTCGGGAGCCGTTCATGCGTAAGGATATAGGTGAAAATTGTGAATCCCGTAATTAAAACATTTCAATACGGTAACCACACTGTTACGCTGGAGACCGGGCGAATTGCACGCCAGGCCAGTGGTGCAGTGATGTGTACCATGGATAAAACAGCAGTACTCTGCACCGTTGTTGGTGCCAAAGAAGCAAAAGAGGGGCAGGACTTCTTTCCCCTCAGCGTACACTACCAGGAAAAATCCTATGCGGCCGGCAAGATCCCCGGCGGATTTTTCAAGCGCGAAGGTCGTCCCACTGAAAAAGAAACCCTGACCTCTCGCCTCATCGACCGCCCGATTCGCCCGCTGTTTCCCGACGGCTTCAAAAATGAAGTACAGGTGGTTTGTACTGTGATGTCAGCGGAAAAAAATATCGATCCCGATATTGTTGCCATGATCGGCACCTCTGCTGCGCTGGCAATTTCCGGTGTGCCTTTCAATGGCCCCATCGGTGGTGCCCGCGTCGGTTATAACCGCGAGAAAGGCTACCTGCTGAACCCCACGTATTCCGAGCTGGAAGAATCCGATCTGGATATGGTGGTGGCCGGTACCCGTGAAGCGGTACTGATGGTTGAGTCTGAAGCACGTGAATTGCCGGAAGACATCATGCTGGGCGCTGTACTCTTTGCTCACCAGGAAATGCAGGCAGTGATTCAGGTCATCGACGAGCTGGCCCGTGAAGTCGGCAAACCCCGTTGGGACTGGCAGGCAGCGCCGGTTAACGAAGCTCTGGCTGAAGCACTGAAGGCGCAGGTGGGTGAAGGTCTGGATGCCGCCTATCGCACCATTGATAAACAGCAGCGCGTCGCTCAACTCGACAGCCTGCGCAGCCAGGCCATCGGTGCCCTGGCAAACGAAGAATCCGGTGTGTCTGAAGAAGATGTGCGCGATGCCTTCAAAAAGCTCGAGAAGAAAATTGTTCGTGGCCGCATTATTCGCGGAGAACCGCGTATTGATGGCCGTGATGGCAAAACCGTTCGCGGGATTGATGTTGAAGTGGGCGTGTTGGCCCGTGCCCATGGTACGGCACTGTTCACCCGTGGTGAAACCCAGGCGCTGGTCGTGGCCACCCTCGGTTCCATGCGCGATGCGCAAATGATTGATGCCCTCGAAGGCCGTCGTGAAGACCCCTTTATGCTGCACTACAACTTTCCTCCCTACTCGGTAGGTGAGTGTGGTCGTATGGGTGCCACCGGACGTCGTGAAGTCGGCCATGGCCGTCTGGCCCGTCGTGGTATTGCCGCCGTGCTGCCCACCACTGAAGAGTTTCCGTACTCCATTCGCGTGGTATCAGAAATTACTGAATCCAACGGTTCCAGCTCCATGGCTTCTGTCTGTGGTTCCAGCCTGGCGCTGATGGATGCCGGTGTGCCGATGAAAGCACCGGTAGCCGGTATCGCCATGGGCCTGGTGAAAGAGCCCGATGGTTTTGCGGTTCTGACCGATATTCTCGGCGATGAAGATCACCTCGGCGATATGGACTTCAAGGTTGCCGGTACTGCCCAGGGCGTCACTGCTCTGCAGATGGATATCAAGATCGAGGGTATCACCGAAGAGATCATGGATATCGCGTTGGGTCAGGCATTGCAGGCGCGTCTGCATATCCTCGGTGAGATGAACAAGGTGATTGATAAGGCCCGTGAGGAAGTGGCTGAATCTGCACCTCGTTACCACACCATGAAAATTGATCCGGACAAAATCCGCGATGTGATCGGTAAAGGTGGTGCGACTATCCGTGCACTGACCGAAGAAACTGGTGCCACCATTGATATCGACGACAGCGGAACCATCCGTATCTACAGCGATGACGGTGACAGCCTCAATGATGCGATTTACCGTATTGAGGAAATCACTGCTGAAGCGGAAGTAGGTAAGGTCTACGAAGGAACCGTGGCGCGCATTGTGGACTTTGGTGCCTTTGTCACCATCATGCCCGGTACCGATGGTCTGCTGCACATTTCCCAAATTGCCAAAGAGCGAGTGGAAAATGTGTCTGACTACCTCAAGGAAGGTCAGCAGGTTCGCGTTAAGGTGCTGGATGTAGATGCCCGTGGCCGAATCAAACTGTCCATGAAAGAGCTCCTCGAGGACGAAGGTGAAGTTGCGGCCGAGTCACCGGCAGCAGCTGAAGATGCTGCTCAGTCCAACGACTAAGCCCTTCAATAGCATCAAAGAAACGGGGCTCTGGCCCCGTTTTTTTGTGCTCAGGAAAAAGTGTCGGCACTGACTGCCATCTCAGTTGTCGATAGATGACAACTTGCGGGTACAATCACTGTCCATGAATGAAGATCGCGCCATCAAAAACCCGATGCAGGAATACCGCCTGTATGTAGGACGGTTGTTGTTTACGCTGGTGGTGGTGTTGATCATGGCCGGGGTGTTGCTCTGGCGGTACTATCACCTTCAGGTCCTTGAGCACGAAGGCCTGGTCACACTGTCTGATCGCAACCGTGTTCTGGTTGAGTCCATGCCGCCGACACGCGGCCTGATTTATGACCGCAATGGGGTGCTGCTGGCGGATAATCGTCCCAGTTTCAATCTGTCCATCGTCAAGGAGCGTGCCGGAGACCTCGACACCCTGATTGCTGAACTGGACCAGTTGGTGGGCGTTTCCGAGGTTGAAGTGGAACGCTTTCACAAGCAGTTGCAACGTCGCCGACGTCCCTATGAACCCGTGCCCCTGAAGGTCAACCTGGATGAACGGGAACAGGGCGTGCTGGCGGTTAATGAGTATCGATTGCCTGGAGTGGAAGTCACGGTACAGTTGTTGCGCCACTATCCACTGGGACCAGAGCTGTCCCATGTGCTGGGTTATGTGGGCCGCATTAATGATCAGGAAATCCAGGAACTGGACCCGGTGCGCTACAGCGGCACACTGGTGGTCGGTAAAACCGGTCTGGAAAAATTCTACGAAGATGAGTTGTTGGGAGAAGTTGGTTATCAGACGGTTGAAACCAACGCCCGGGGCAGGGTGATGCGCCAGCTGGAGCGGGCCGCTCCCGAGCCCGGCCAGGATCTTCATCTTTATCTGGACAGCCGCCTTCAGCATGTTGCCTTTGAAAGCCTGGAAGGTGAGCGCGGGGCTGTGGTGGCCATTGAGGTGGCCACCGGGGGTGTGCTGGCTATGGCCAGTGCGCCGAGTTTTGATGCCAATGAATTTGTCACGGGTATCAGTTTCGAGAATTATCGTGCCCTGTTGGATTCGCCAGATCGTCCGCTGTTTGACCGGGTTTTGCAGGGTCAATACCCACCGGGTTCAACTGTAAAACCTATCTATGGGTTGGCAGCACTTCAGAGTGGCACGATAAGTCAGGATTACCGCATTTACGACCCCGGTTTTTACCAGCTCAAGAACGATGAAAGAAAATACCGGGATTGGAAAAAGGGTGGGCACGGCAGCCGCATTTATTTGAGTGATGCCATTATTCAGTCCTGTGACACCTTCTTTTACGATGTGGGTGTCAAAATGACCATCGATACCCTTGCCATCTATGGCACGCGATTTGGTCTCGGACAGAAAACCGGCCTGGATATGCCCTCTGAACGTTCTGGCATCATGCCATCCCGGCCATGGAAGCGGGCCGCAAAGGGTATCGCCTGGTACCCCGGTGATACTGTCAATACCAGTATCGGGCAGGGGTTTACCCTGGCGACGCCAATGCAGTTGGCTGTGGCCACCTCCCGTTTGGCCAGTAGGGGCGAAATCCGATCACCGCAATTGGTCAGAAAGCAGCATGGTATTCCCCCACCGGCCGGGATCATTAAAGCCTCCGAAAGCAACTGGAATTATGTTCACACTGCCATGCAGGAAGTTGTTCACGGCCTGCGTGGGACGGCAAAAGGCATCAATAAGGGGTTGGAATATCATATCGCCGGAAAGACCGGCACGGCTCAGGTGATCGGCATCAAGCAGGATGAGGAATACGATGCGGAAAAAGTGGCCAAGCGCAATCGCGATCACGCGCTGTTTATCGCTTTTGCCCCGGTTGAAAATCCGAAAATAGCTGTTTCTGTACTGGTTGAAAATGGCGAGCACGGCAGCAGTACTGCGGCCCCGGTAGCGCGCAAGTTGATCGATGCCTATATGTCTTATTATCCGGATGCCCTGGCAGGTGAGGTGATCGATGAGCCAGGGTGATTTTGTTCGGCGAATGGGCTCCGGCGGGGCAGCTATTTATGGTGCCCCCAGCCAGTGGCAAAGGGTGCATCTGGATGTCCCGCTGTTCCTGCTGTTAACCCTGTTAGCAGCAGTTGGTTTATTTATTCTCTACAGTG
>SBGI01000202.1 GCA_006227015.1 Gammaproteobacteria bacterium | reverse complement strand
ATAGCTCATGGCCGCGGGATAGATGAGCGTCTTGGCCATATCGACAGTCAGTTTGGCTTCGACTTCAATAGACAGTATGTACTGTTCCGCATACACCTCGTATCGGCTTGCCAACTCCACCGGTGTCAACACACCAGTTTTCTTGAACAACTCGATGACATCTGCTTCGAGCAGGGCCGGTAGCGCGTCGGCCGTGGTGGGGATATTTTTCAGTCCCCGCTCCTCGACAGCCATGCGGTGCCACTCGGTTGAATAACCATCACCGCCAAACACGACATTGCCATGTTCAACCATTAACTCCTGCAACACTTTGATAACCGCTTCCGTCTGGTTTGAAGCAGAGGGCAAGCTGGACTCCAGTCGATCTGCGATCCAGTCCAGAGAATCTGCCAACATGGTATTCATTGCCACCAGTGGACCTGAAACAGATTGTGAGGAACCTACCGCCCGGAATTCAAAGCGGTTTCCCGTAAAGGCAAACGGCGAGGTGCGGTTGCGATCCCCCGGGTCACGCTCAAACTTCAGAATCTGGGAAAGACCCAGGTCCATAACACCGCCTTTGGCTGTTTCATTCAGCTTGCCCTCTTTAATATCCATAAAGAGTTTTTCAAGCTGGTCACCCAGGTACACGGAAAGAATCGCCGGCGGTGCTTCGTTCGCGCCCAGGCGGTGGTCATTGGCTGCAGAGGCAATAGCTGCTCGCAACAGGGGTCCATAGACATGAACGCCGCGAATTACCGCTCCACAGAACAACAGGAAGATCAGATTTTTGTCTGGGGTACTGCCAGGGTCCAGCAAGTTGCCCTGGGTGGAGTTACCCACTGACCAGTTAACGTGTTTACCAGAGCCATTCACGCCGGCAAAGGGCTTTTCATGCAACAGGCAAAGGAAGCCATGTCTCTTGGCTGTCAGTTTGAGCAGCGTCATCAGCATTTGCTGATGATCAGAAGCAACGTTGGCCGATTCAAAATAGGGTGCAATTTCAAACTGGCCGGGTGCCACCTCGTTATGGTGCGTTTTCGCGGGAATACCCAGGCGATAAAGCTTGTCTTCAAGATCCTGCATAAAGACTTGTACGCGCTCGGGGATGGCACCGAAATAGTGGTCATCAAACTCCTGTCCTTTGGCGGGAGCCGCACCGAACAGACTGCGCCCGGCCAACAACAGATCTGGGCGACTGCTGGCAAAGTTTTCATCCACCAAAAAATATTCCTGCTCGGCACCGCAGCTTGAATTCAAAGTGGCAATTTCTGTTTCACCCATCAACGACAGAACTTTTCGCGCCGCCTTGTCCATGGCCGAGTTGGAGCGCAGCAAGGGAATCTTTTTATCCAGCGCCTCACCGGTCCACGACATGAACACACTGGGAATCATCAGGGTTGCACCATTATCTGTGTGCATGATGTAGGCGGGGCTGGTAGGGTCCCAGGCAGTGTAACCCCGGGCTGCATTGGTCATCCGTAGGCTACCATTAGGGAACGAGGAACCATCCGGCTCACCCTTGATCAGCAGGCTGCCAGTAAATTCGGTAATGGCACCACCGTCAGAATTGGTGATGATGAACCCATCGTGCTTTTCAGCGGTGGCATTGGTCATCGGGTAAAAAATATGGGAGAAGAACTTCACCCCCTTGGACATGGCCCAATCCTTCATGGCCGCAGCTACAACATCTGCTGTGCCAGAGTCGAGAGCGGCGCCTGTCTGGACGGTCTTCTTCATGGCTTTAAAGGCGTTTTTGGATAAAGCCTCTTCCATGGTCGCCAGATTAAACACATCGGTGGCCCAAATTTTGTTAAGGGCTTCTGGCATATCAACAGGCATTGGCTCGCGGTTATTGATTTCAGCAATAGCGAGCATCCGGGGTTGGTTTCCGCTCATGGAGTGATCCTCAGTTTTCGGATGGAGAGTTGATCAACTGTCTCCGCGCAAACATCTCAGGACACCCGTGGCTGGACGTGAAAATGGAGTTCCTGGTCGAATTGCTCTGGCAACAGAATGTTTTACAGACGAGCTTTTCGTATGTATCCGTTACTAAAGCAATATTTGGTCCAATTTCAGAAAGCATTCAACACTGCAGTGCTAAAACTGGCTGAAACGTGCAAAAACCATGGGATTGGGCTCGATAACAGCGCACTCAAGACTAAGGTGCTGCTGACACAGGTACTCGTTGAGATATCATGCGCACCCTGATCGCGCGCTTTACAAGACCACAGGATTTTTTTGGTGCGAAGGTTACTTGTTGGGGCGGTACACCGCCACATTCTGGAACCCTTGCTCCAGAAGCAGTTCGGCATGCAACCGGCTCATCACCCCTTTTTCGCAGTAGAGCATGTAACTATCAGCCTGCTCAAGATTTTGAAAGGTTGTTTGCAGTGTAAAAAAAGGTAATGCACGGACAGGCACTCCCTGAATTGACAGCGGTCGTAGCTCCACTTCATCGGGGTGGCGAATGTCCAGAATCGTGGCACCCGGCTGGGGCGATTGAAAAATCTCCACATCGACAGCGGTGGAATCAGCCTCCATGACTTCATCAATATTTTGTACCCGACTGTTGGCGACAGCCTGCTCCAGCACGGAGAAATCGAAATTCGCCTCCTCGGCAACAACCTTGTCTTCCCGGGCGCGTGTGGTTGGTTTCACGGAAATCACACCGCAGTACTCCGGCATGCTTGCAGCAAACTGTTCGGTTCCTATGGCTCGGGCAATATCAATGATGTCATTCTTGTCCGAAGTAATGAGCGGCCGCAGCACCAGTGTTTTGGTCACCGAATCGATCACGGCCAGATTGGCCAGGGTTTGACTGGAAACCTGGGCCACACTCTCACCAGTAACCAGTGCCTGTACACCCATCTCTTCAGCCACCTCCGTCGCTGCACGCAGCATCATGCGTTTTAACACCACACCCATTTCAGAGTTGCGAACCTTACTCAGAATTTCACCTACCACCCCCTCGAAGGGAACGGTCACAAAACGCACCCGATGGGAACTGCCAAATTTATTCCACAGATAGAAGGCGACTTCCTTCACGCCCACTTCATGGGCTCTGCCACCGAGATTGAAAAAAAGATAGTGTGTGCGCAAGCCCCGCTTGGTTGTCAGGTAACTGGAAACCGTTGAATCGAATCCACCGGATATCAATGAAATTACCGTATCCTGTGATCCCAGGGGAAAACCTCCCAACCCCTGGGTCGTTTCCTCAATCACAAACAGCTCCTGCTGCTTTATTTCCAGACGTACGGTGATATCCGGCTGCTTAAGGCTGACACCCGCCGCTTCAGAGCCGTGCAGCAAGCCTCCCCCCACAATCCGCTCAACATCGCCAGAGGTAAAATCGTGCTTACCACTGCGCTTAACGCGAAGCACAAAGGTCTTGCCCTCCAGCTTTTCTTTCCACACAGCCAGGGTCTTTTCAAGGATGTCGTCAAAACTACCCAGCGGAAAGTGCTGCACCTTGGAAAAATTGGCAATCCCCGGCGTTCGAGCCAGCAGGTCTGCTACCTGCCCTGTGATATCTTCATCCTTTGGACCCATGACCTGCAGCTTTTCCCAATCCTGCTCCACCTGAATTGCAGGATCGATGGCACGCAGCATCTTGCGCAAGTTCTCTCGCAGCTGACGGGTCATGCGTTTGCGTACCGGGGTACTTTTAATGATGATTTCAGGAAACAGCTTGATAACAAAATGCATGGCGGGTGATATTCACTGCGTGTGGTGTTTGGGCGCCAGATTATATTACAAAAAGAACAGGATTCGGCTTATGATGGGGATACAGCACTACATGGTGCCCGCGGCGCACCAAATATGATCTTTCAGCCCAAGGTCTGCACCTATATGGTGCACAACTGTCGAGATTATACACCGCGCTGCCAGTAACCTATTGAATTTACTGACAACCACGAATGGCATACCTTTTGCTTCAATTTGGCACACTGATTGCTAAATCACAAGTTGAGCTTAGGCAACAATCAATTTAAATACTTTGTACTGCCGCGGTCCCGTCACTTCGGGCACCCGGTTCAATCTGGATATCCATAACTGGAGGAGCAAATGTCCAATAAAACCCTCACCCTGATTAAAGAAAGCGAAGCCCAATGGGTTGATTTACGCTTCACCGATACAAAAGGCAAAGAACAACACGTCACCATTCCCGTGAGCGCTGTTGACGAAGAATTCTTTGAAGTCGGCCAAATGTTCGACGGCTCCTCTATCGCCGGCTGGAAAGGTATTAACGAATCCGACATGGTACTGATGCCAGATGACAGCACTTCTATGCTGGATCCTTTTTCTGATGCAGTAACTGTCATTCTGCGCTGCGATATTCTCGAACCGTCAACTATGACAGGTTATGAGCGAGACCCCCGCTCTGTAGCCAAGCGCGCCGAGGAATACCTGAAAACTACCGGTCTGGGCGACACTGCATTCTTTGGTAACGAGCCTGAATTCTTCATCTTCGACGACATCAAATGGGGCTCCGA
>SBGI01000171.1 GCA_006227015.1 Gammaproteobacteria bacterium | reverse complement strand
GGGCGGAGAATCACCAACACCCCGACCACACCGAGGATCAGAGCCAGTGATTTACGCGTGGTAAAACGTTCCCCCAGGACTAGCGCGGCAATGATGGCCACCCAGAATGGCACCGTGAATTCCAGTGCAAAGACCTCTGCCAGCGGCAGTAGGCCAATGCCCACAAACCAGCCATACTGCCCCCCGAAGTGAAACAGGTGTCTCACTATCTGCATGCCGGGGCGGCGGGTGCGAAACAGGGATTTCCCCCCGACCATGGCAATCACGCCACTGATAATCACCAGGCCAATCACACTGCGAATAAACAGTGTCTGGAAGGTGTTGATTTCCCCGGACAATTCCCGGGCACCCACCGCCATCAGTGACAGGGACAGCAAGGCACCCAACATCCACAGTACTGCTGCCACAATCAGTAACCAAACAACCAATAACCGAAGCGGGGAAACTTCATGACCGGGCTAACTCGTCAGAAACATCCCCGGCATCTTCTTCCTGCGGTTCATCCGGCATCATCTCAAGCGCGGTAGGTGTGGTACGCACCATGGCAACAAACGGTGAAGGGCTCTCGGTATCGTCCCTGACTTTTTCCAGCAGCTTTTTCCAGGTAAATAATGCCAGCGCCAACATCATGCAGAAAAAATACAGCGGCAGAGCCTGCGGGCCCATCAGCTCCATTAAAAACCCGGCCAACGCAGGGCCAACGGCGGCCCCAGCACCATGTATCAGCAACAGCGTACTGCCCCCCGGCAGAATATCGTCGCCTTCGAGATGGTCTACCAGGTGGGCAACCGCTACCGGGTATATGGCAAATGCCAGTCCGCCGTAGAACACACCGGCCAACAGCAGCAATTGCCCGGCAAAGGACATGGCCGCCAGCAAGATGGCTGCCAGGGCCCCGGTAGCGCTGATAGCCAGCAACACTCGACGGCGGTCGTGACTGTCGGAGTAACGCCCAAAGGGATACTGAAAGACTGCGCCACCCAGGATCGCGAGGCTGATAAAGGTTGCCACACCGGCACTATCCAGGCCGACGCGACTGGCAAACACCGCACCCAACCCCCAGAAGGCGCCCATTGCCAAGCCGGAAAAAACAGCGCCAGCAACCGCAACGGGCGCCAGCTTCCAGATGCGGGATAGTTTCATACGAGAGACATTGTTCACCTGGGGTTGCAACATCCGCGTCCAGGTCACGGACGCCACGCTGGTGCTGATAAAAATGGCTGAAAGCGCAAACAACAAGAACGAATCCGCATCGGCCAGACGCAGAAACTGCTGGGTAAATGCCAATGCCATCAGGTTGACGATCATGTATACGGCAAACACCTTGCCCCGCTGGGTAGATACCGTCTGGCCATTTAGCCAGCTCTCCACCACCGTATAGAGAATTACCAGCGTTGTGCCGGTTGCCACCCTGAGCAAGAACCACATCAGGGGGTTGATGAAAACCAGGTGAAGTAAGGCAAAACAGGAGGTGAATGCCGCACAGAAGGCAAACGCGCGAATGTGGCCAATGCGTTTGATCAGCGGCAACGCCAGAAAGGTACCGACGATAAAACCGACAAAATAGCCGGACATGATCATGCCCATCACGCTGTCGCTGTAGCCTTCCAGTCCGCCGCGCAGGGCCAATAGTGTATTTAATAGCCCCGTGCCCAGCAGTAGCAGGCCGATACCGATTAACAGGGCACAAATCGGAACAATCAATGTCAGCATGACAAATCCGTTAAGACGTTACAGAAAGGAACAGATTATGGACGGCGGGCGCAACTTGCAAATTTCTGTGACGGGATAAATCACCTGTCACAGAAGACTGTTATATTTCCACTATTCAGAGAGCTACCGGTATTTCCGGGAGGAAGGCATGACATACCCCATTCTTGAACCAGCAGACTTGCAGCCCTTGCTCGGGTCTGACGCTGTCGTCATCGTTGATTGCCGGTTTTCCCTGGCCGATTTTGCGCTTGGTCGGCAGCAGTACCTGGAAGGACATATTCCCGGTGCCCACCATCTCGACATGGAAACCGATCTGTCCGGCCCCAAGGGGGCCTACGGCGGGCGTCACCCGCTGCCTAACCCGGTGCTGTTCAGCACCAGGATGCGCGAGTGTGGCGTCAATGCCGACACCCTGGTTATCGCCTACGACGACAATCGCATGGCCGGGGCGTCCCGACTGTGGTGGCTAATGAATTATTTTGGCCACGGCAACGTCAGGGTACTTAACGGTGGTATCAAGGCATGGGTACAGCATGGCGGTAGCCTGAATCAGGATATCCCGGAGGCACAGCACGGTAATTTCACCGCCACGCCCAACCCAGGCATGGTGGCAGACGTCGAGGAGCTGAAGCGGGATAGCGGGAATCTGGCACTGATAGATGCACGGGAAAAAGCGCGTTTCCTGGGCCAGGAAGAACCCATTGATCCGGTGGCCGGGCATATCCCCGGAGCGATGAATTTACCCTGGCAGAGCCTGACCCGCGACCAGGGCAGCTTTCTTCCCCTGGAACAGCAGCAACAACAATGGGAGACACTGGGGCCACTCGACAACCCCGTGGTGTACTGTGGTTCCGGCGTCACCGCCTGTGTGGATTTGTTGTCCCTGACACTGACCGGCGTACCCAACGCCCGCCTTTACAGTGGTAGCTGGAGTGACTGGTGCAGCTACCCGGACAACCCTGTCGCCACCGGACTGATTGCCTGATGGGGATAACTTTCCTGGTATTGACCATAACCGGCGGCATTGCCTGGTTTATCAGTACCGTGGCAGCCGGGGGTGCTGCCCTGCTGATGATTCCCGTGCTTACCTGGCTGGTGGGCCCCCAGGTAGTTGCCCCGGCCATCAGTGTCGGCGCATTTGTCGCCAACCCCTCCAGGGCCTGGCTGTTCAGAAAGGATGTTAACTGGCGTGTCTGTTGCTGGCTGGTGCCAGGGAGTGTCTGCGGCGCAATCCTCGGTGCCTGGGCCTTCAGCCAGTTTCCGGTGTTCTGGATTCAGCTATTGCTGGGCAGCTTCCTGATTTCCACCGTATTTCAATTCCGCTTCGGCAAATCCACGCGCTCATTTCCCATGCGGCTTCGCTGGTTTTTCCCCCTGGGGCTGGTTATTGCCGGATTGTCTGCGCTGGTTGGGGGAACCGGGCCGGTACAAAACCCCTTTATGCTCAATTACGGGCTGGAAAAGGAACAACTCATCGCCACGAAGGCCATCAATTCACTGGTGCTACAGCTCACGAAACTACTCGCCTATACCGGTTTCGGGGTGATGAACTGGGAAATTATTGCCTGCGGCCTGTCTCTGGGCATTGGCGGTGCAGTGGGTGCATGGCTGGCCCATCGTCACCTGTTGACGATCAATATCGCCCGTTTCCGCCTTTACACACTGATTCTGATGCCTCTGTGCGGCGTCTTGATGCTCCTGGAAGCCTTCAGCTCATAGCCCATTGGCCGGGTTTTCTCCCTTCTACTATCCTGAAAAGGAACCCTTTATGCCTGAAGTTAACCGGCATAACGAAGAGGAGACATGGCCATGAAAAACCAGGAAAAGATTATTGCGCTGCTCAACAACATCATGGAGTTTGAGCTGGCCGGCGTCGTCCGTTACAACCACTACGCCCTGATGGTGTTCGGCTATGGCCGCATACCCATTGTCAGCTGGCTTCGCTCCGAGGCCAATAACAGCCTCATCCATGCACAGGAAGCCGGTGAATTGATTACCTCACTGGGCGGCCACCCGTCGCTGGGTATCGGACCCCTGCTGGAAACCCACAAACACGATATCGGCGATATTCTACGGGAGTCGCTGGAGCACGAGGGCAAGGCCAGAAAACTGTATTACGAGCTACTGGACATGGTGAAAGACGATTCCGTGCTGCTGGAAGAATACGCCCGCCGCATGATTGCCGCAGAGGAAATGCACGCTGCGGAAGTGAACAAGATGTTGCGTAAACCCGGAGATATCGAACCGTTTAAGAGCTAAGGCTCATTAAGAGCAGACAGTTAATTGTCGACCCATCTACAGCTCACAACTAACCCCGGTACCACGCAGACCACAGTAACCATTGGGATTTTTGGCGAGGTATTGCTGGTGATAGTCTTCAGCATAGTAGAACTGATCCAACAGTTTTATTTCTGTTGAGACAGAATTATATCCTTTTTTAATCAGTAAATTACTGTAGTTATCTCTTGTTAATTCTACTTTTTTAAGCTGGCCCGAATCACTGCAGTAGATTGCCGAACGGTACTGGGTACCGACATCATTTCCCTGACGCATACCCTGGGTAGGGTCGTGGGACTCCCAGAACACTTTTAACAGGGCATCGAGGCTAACCTGGGCTGGCTGGTAAACCACCAGCACCACTTCGGTGTGTCCCGTCAGCCCCGTGCAGACTTCTTCATAGGTGGGGTTTTTCGTATAGCCCCCGGCATAGCCTGCGGCCGTGACATACACACCCGGTTGCGTCCAGAAGCGTCGCTCTGCACCCCAAAAGCAACC